>NZ_JBFTLD010000061.1:0-29053 GCF_056396265.1 Allobosea sp. 05T422_2
ATCTGAACCTGGCGAGCGGACCGGCCACGGTCATCGGCTCGCGGCTGAAGGTCGCGCCGCGCTTCGCGGCCTTCGCCAACGGCGTCGGCATTCACGCCGACGACTATGACGATACCCAGCTTGCCGTGGCCAAGGACCGGGTCTACGGGCTCCTCACCCATCCGACCGCACCTGCGCTGCCGGCGGCGCTTGCCATGGGCGAGGCGAAGGGTGCCAGCGGGCGCGATGTGATGCTCGCCTACCATCTTGGCGTCGAGGTGGAGTGCAAGATCGCCGAGGCGATCAACCCGCGACATTACCAGACCGGTTTCCACGCCACGGCCACCTGCGGCACCTTCGCGGCTGCGGCGGCCAGCGCCAGGCTGATGGGGCTCGACCTCGACCAGACCCTGCGCGCGCTGTCGATCGCCGGCAGTCAGTCGGCCGGACTGCGCGAGAATTTCGGCACGATGACCAAGCCCTTCCATGCCGGGCGCTCGTCGGAGAGCGGCGTCGCGGCGGCTCAGTTCGCCGAATATGGCTGGAGCGCCACGGACAAGATCCTGGAGGCGCCGCGCGGCTTCTTCCGGGCTGCCGGCGGCGGCTATGACGAGGGCGCCATCCTGAACCAGCTCGGGGCGCCCTGGACCTTTGCGGCGCCCGGCATCTCGATCAAGCCGCATCCTTCAGGCTCGCTGACCCATCCGGGTATGACCGAGATGCTGCGTCTCATCCGCGAGAACCGGATCACCGCGGACGCGGTGGAGCGGGTCCGCGTCGGCACCAACCACAACATGCCCAACGCGCTGATCCACCATCGGCCGACCAACGAGCTCCAGGCCAAGTTCTCGATGGAGTTCTGCATGGCGATCCTCCTGATCGAGGGTAAGGCCGGCCTTGCGGAATTCACCGACGCGGTGGTGAACCGCGCCGACGTCAAGGCAATGATCGAGCGGGTCGATTTCGTGGTGGACGATGAGGCTGAGGCCGCCGGTTACGACAAGATGACGACCCTCATCGCCATTACGCTGAAAGATGGCCGGACCATCTCGGGCCGGGCCGATTTCGGCAAGGGAAGTCCGGCCAACCCGATGAGCTACGAGGAGGTCTCGGACAAGTTCCGCGAGACCGCGGGCTTCGCCAGTCTCGGCCGGGAACGGATCGAGGACGTGATCGCCATGGTGCGCGACCTGGACACTCTGCCCTCGATCGAGCGCCTGATGGCGCCCTTGAGGCTCTGACCATGGCGAAGCTCACCATCGGCGTCCTCAACGGGGACGATATCGGCCACGAGATCGTCCCGGCTGCGGTCGAGGTGACGCGCGCAGCGGCCGCCCGGCACGGGCTCGCCATCGACTGGCGGCCCATGCCTATCGGCCGCGCCGCGCTCGATAGCCACGGCACGACGCTGCCGGATGGCACGCTGGAGACGCTCGCCACCTTCGACGGCTTCATCCTCGGGCCGATCGGTCATCAGGCCTATCCAAAGGGGCCGGGCGCGATCAATCCGCATCCGATCCTGCGCAAGCATTTCGACCTGTTCGCCAATGTCCGCCCGACGCGATCCTACCCCGACATCGGCTGCATCTATGACGATGTCGACCTCGTCATCGTGCGCGAGAACAACGAGGGCTTCCAGCCGGACCGCAATGTCGTGATGGGCTCGGGCGAGTTCCGGCCCAATGACGACCTGACAATCTCGGTGCGCGTCATCTCGCGCAGGGGCAGCCGCAAGGTCGCCCGTGCCGCGCTCGACATCGCCCGGTCGCGGCGCAAGCGCCTGACGCTCGTGCACAAGAACACGGTGTTCAAGCTCGGCTGCGGCATGTTCGTGGAGAGCTGCTACGAGGCGGCGAAGGATTATCCCGATGTCACGATCGACGAGGTGATCGTCGATACCTTCGCAATGCGCCTGGTGCGCGATCCGCAGAGCTTCGACACTGTGGTGACGACGAACATGTTCGGCGACATCCTGACCGATGAAGCCGCGGGGCTGGTCGGCGGGCTYGGCATGGCGCCCGGCCTGTGCATCGGCGAGGGCGGCCTCGCCATGGCGCAGGCGACGCATGGTTCGGCGCCCGACATTGCCGGCAAGGGCGTAGCCAATCCCTATGCAATGATCGAGTCGACGCGGATGCTGATCGAGCATCTCGGCCGGGTCCGATCCCTGCCGCAGGCGGTGGAGGCCGCACGCACGATGGAAGCGGCGATCCGCTCCGCGCTCTCGGGGCCCGAGACGCGCACGCGCGACATCCGCGGCACCACCGGGACCCGTGGCATGACCGAGGCGATCACCAGGGCGATCGGTTAGATCAGCGGGCCGGATACGCGTTCCGCTCCGACGATCCTGAGCCCGATGCCGAAATGTTGCATCAGGCTCTGAGGTCGAGCGTGTCGAGCCGATATTCGCCGCGTTCGTCTGCGTCGAGCTGGGCGACCAGCCCGAGCTCCCAGGCAAGATAGCGCCGCGCGGCATCGAGATTGCCGTCGTGCCGGTCGTGCACGAAGAACAGAAAGTCGATGGCGTCGGCGTCCGCGGGGGCGTCGGGCGAGCTGTCGAGGGCAAGCCCCTCCGCGCGCCAATCGCTTGCGTCGCCTGTGACCCGGCGAACCGATGTCGCGCCGCATTCCGCGAGGTCGCGGCTGGCGAGCGCGGTTGCTGTCTCGTCTCCCGCAAGCAGCACATGCCGGCCCGCCACGGCCGGCAGGCGCGGCCGGATCGACCAGGCGGCGCCCGGCAGATGGCCGGCGCGATAGGCAAGCGAGCCGCGCAGGTCGAGCAGCAGGTCTCCGGCTTGCGCGCGCTCGATCGCCTCATCGGCGCTGATTGCAGGTGGTGCGACAAGGTCGGGAGGCGGTTCGGATACCGGCAGGCGCCAGTCGGCCGGCCAGGACTCGATATCGGGAAGCACATAGGTTTCGTAGCCGAGTTGGCGCAGCCAGAACGCAGCGAGCGCCGCGCGCAACCCGGTATCGTCGGCCAGGATGATGCGCGCTCGGCGGACGCCGATCCAGTGGTCCGTGGCCTGAATGAGCTGGCCTCCTGGCGCTGAGGCCGCCGCGGCATGCGGCGTGGCCGCGTGCTCGGCCGGATCGCGCATGTCGAGAAGATAGGTCGTGCGGCCGGGCTCTCCGGCGAGGTCTTCGGCTTTGAGGCGGTCGATCCGCGAAATAGCATGCGTGCGCATGAAGGCATCGGCCCGCAGGCGGCTTGCCGCGCGGTCGATCTGCGGCAAAGGACCGGCGGCAGAGTCATACGCGAGCGCACGGCCCGAGAGCGCCCAGCCCTGCGTCCCGTTTTCCAGGGCAAGCACCACTGCGCCCGGCTGCATCAGCGCCAAGCCCGCGGTGCCGATGATGCTGCGCGTCCGCCCGGCGCAGTTGATGATGACGGGGGCTTCCCCCGGGGCGAGTGCGTCCCAGCGATGCGCCGCCTCTCCGTTCGGAAAGGAGCGCGAGCCCGGGATCGTCATCTTCGTGTATTCGCCGGCTGAGCGACCGTCGAGGAGGTGCAGCGGGCGGCCCTGCTCCTGCCAGGCGTCGAGAGTGTCGGGACCGATCGCAGGCACGTGCCAATGCTCCTCGACCAGCTCGCCCAGCGTCTTGCTCGGCAGGTTCACGCCCTTGAACAGGGTGTATCCGGCCGCCGCCCAGGCCGGGGCGCCGCCCGCGATCCAGTCGATACGGCTGTAACCCATCGCGGTGAGCCGCGTTGCGGCGCGCTCGGACACCCCATCGCCCTCGTCGACCAGCACGACCGGCACGTCGCGGCGGGGCACGAGTACCCCGACCAGCGCCTCCAGCCGGCTATAGGGGCAGGGCACGGCGAGGAAGGGGTGGCCTTCGCCGTACTGACCCTGTTCGCGCAAATCGAGACAGGCGATCTCCCCGGGTGCGTGCAGCCTCCGCTTCGCTTCCTGCGGATCGARCGCCGGCATCAGGCGGCTTCGGCATAGGGCACGGGCTCACGTCCCGAGAAGAAGTCATGGAAGGCGGCGTAGACGAGGTCGGGTCGGTGCTCGGCCGGATAGTGCCCGGTCGGAATGGCCCAGCCGCGCACGCCGTCCGCCCATTCCTGCCAGGCTTCGAGCGGCTTGAAATGCCGGCCGCAATGGCTGTTCGAGCCCCACAGGACGAGGACGGGGCAGGCGATCTTGCGCTTGCCGTAATCCGCCGTGTCCATGGCAAGGTCGAGGGTCACGGTGGCGCGATAATCTTCGCAGACGGCGTGAATCTGCTCCGGGGTCGTGCAGCGTGCGTAGTCAGCCAGCGCCTCGGGCGTGAAGATCTCGAGCCCGACACCCTTCTTGTTGAGCTTGTAGCGGATGTAATAGTCGAGATCGGCGCAGATCAGCCGCTCGGGAAACGGCGCTTTCTGCGCCATGAAGAACCAGTGGTAGGATTCAAGCCCCCAGCCGAGGCTGACATTGGTCAGGACATGATGGGTCGGCACGATGTCGAGAGCGGCCAGCGCGGTGACGCGGTCCGGCTGGTCGAGAGCCATGCGGAAGGCGACGCGCGCGCCCCGGTCGTGCCCGGCGACTGCGAAACGGTCGAATCCGAGCGCGTCCATCACGTCGAAATTGTCCTCGCCCATCGCGCGGAAACTGTAGCCGGCATGATCCTCTCCGCCGTCGGGCTTGGAGCTGTCGCCATACCCGCGCAGGTCGGTCGCGACCACCGTGAAGCTCTGAGCCAGCGATGGCGCAATCTTGTGCCAGCTCGACAGATTGAGCGGGTTGCCGTGGATCAGCAGCAAGGGCGGCCCGCTTCCGGCTATGGCCACCTCGATTTCGGCACCGCGGGTGCGCAGTTTACGCCGCTCGAATCCTGCCATCAGCACGGTGCTATGCGGCAGGAGTGGCGGCAGGTTCGCCCCGGGTTCTGATCGTTCCAGCATCATCGGCATTGCTCCTCATCGGATCCCATGCGATGAATATCATATTGTCGACAATAAGCATCTTGAATCTGAGGGACGTCATGGCCGCCATGCAGGATAAGCCTCGCCTCGGCTTCCTCTTCGGAGACGCGACCGGCATCGGTCCCGAGATCGCGGCCAAGGTTCTCGCCGCAGGCCGCTATCGCGAGCATGTCCGGCTCGTTGCGATTGGTGATCGTCGCGTGCTGGAGCAGGGCGCGCGCGATGCCGGTGTTCAGCTCCGTTGGACCGGCGTGACTGAACGCGACGAGATCGACTGGGATGCTCCCGAGATCCCGCTCGTCGATCTCGGCAATGCCGATCCGGCTCAACTCGGGCGCGGGCAGATATCGGCGGAATCCGGCCGGATCACAGGCGAGACGCTGGCCCGTGCGATCAGCATGGCGCAGGCCGGGGAGCTCGATGCGATCACCTTCGCGCCGCTGAACAAGGCCGCGATGTTCGCAGGTGGCTGGCGCTTTCCCGACGAGCACAAGTTGTTCGCGCATCTGCTCAGGCATCACGGCTATTTCTCGGAAATGAACGTGCTCGACGGCCAGTGGATGTCGCGGGTGACGTCGCATGTCTCGCTGCGCGAAGCCCTCGACCTGATCGATGCGCGCGCGATCACCGATGCGGTCGAACTCGTCGACCGGATGATGAAGCGCGCCGGGATCGTCAGCCCGCGCATCGCGGTGGCCGCACTCAATCCTCACGCCGGCGAGAACGGCCTGTTCGGCCGCGACGAGATCGAGCTAATCCGGCCGACCGTGGAGCGGATCGCGGCTGGAGGCATCAGCTGCACCGGGCCCTATCCGGCCKATACGGTCTATATTCGTGCCTTCGCCGGCGAATTCGACAGCGTTGTGGCCATGTATCACGACCAGGGCCAGATCGCGACGAAGCTCAGGGGCTTCAATCGCGGCGTCACGGTGACGGCGGGGCTCGATGTCGTCTTCACGACGCCAGCGCATGGCACAGCATTCGACATTGTCGGCCAGGGAGTGGCCTCGCCCGGCGCGCTCCAGAGCGCCGTCGAACTTGCGAGCCGACTGGCGACAGTCCGCGTCGCCGCCTGAACCGCCGGGCGGGTCGCGACGATGCCGCTATCCGCAGGGCGCCGGTCAGCTGGCGGCGTGAGCGAGATTGTCGCCGCGGAGCGCCTCCAGCACTGCATCGGTCACCGAGCGCGTGGTCGCCGCGCCGCCGAGATCCGGCGTGTGGTTTGCCCGGTCAGCCGTGACGCGCTCGATTGCGCGCATCAGCCGCGCGGCTGCGTCCGCCTCGCCGAGATGGTCGAGCATCATCACGGCGGACCAGAAGCTGGCGATCGGATTGGCAATGCCCTTGCCGGTGATGTCGAAGGCGGAGCCGTGGATCGGCTCGAACATCGAGGGAAAGCGGCGCTCGGGGTCGAGATTGGCGGTGGGGGCAATGCCGATCGAGCCGGCGAGGGCTGCGGCGAGGTCGGACAGGATGTCGGCATGAAGATTCGTCGCGACGATCGTGTCGAGGCTMCGCGGCTTCAGTGTCATGCGGATGGTCATGGCGTCGACCAGCATCTTGTCCCAGGTCACGTCGGGAAACTCGCGCGCCACTTCGGCGGCGATCTCATCCCACATCACCATGCCGTGGCGCTGTGCGTTCGACTTGGTGACGACGGTCAAGAGTTTGCGGGGACGAGAGCGCGCCATTTCGAAGGCGAAGCGCATGATGCGCGTGACCCCGCCGCGGGTGAAGATCGAGACCTCGGTCGCGATCTCCTCGGGTTGCCCGCGATGCGAGCGCCCGCCCTGGCCGGCATATTCGCCCTCCGAATTCTCGCGCACGATCACCCAGTCGAGATCATCCGGAGCCACCCCGCGCAGGGGCGGCTCGATGCCCGGCAGGATGCGCGTCGGGCGCACATTCGCGTATTGGTCGAAGGGCTGACAGATGGCGAGCCTCAGGCCCCATAGGGTGACATGATCGGGCACATCGGGCGCGCCGACGGCACCGAAATAGATCGCGTCGCAATCGCGGATGCGGTCGAGCCCGTCTTCGGGCATCATCCGGCCATGGCGCTTGAAGTAGTCCGAACCCCAATCGAAATGGGTGAAGTCGAACGCGAAACTGCCGGACCGGGCGGCGCAGAGCGACAGGACTTCGAGACCCGCCTCGATCACCTCGGCGCCGATCCCGTCGCCGGGAATGGCGGCAATCCTGTAGGTTTTCATCAGACGGCTCCGTCCTTGCGTTCGAATTATTGCCTATTGTCGACAATTATAGAGCCGTGTCGGAAATAGTCTACCGGCTGGGCAAGGAAAACCGCTGCGCTCCTAGCCTCGGGCATCCCCGACGGATTGTCGGCCTGCGCCTGGGTTTGTCCGAATGCCTTTGGTTGGGTGCTTGACTAATAGATAGCATACTACATATATGCGTTCTATGGACGGTGCCCAACCTGGATTCGAGCGCAGCTTCCTGACGGAGCTGTCGACGGCCGGCCGCAAATTGCGAACCCTGTTCGATCGCCTTGTGCGCCAACGCGGCCTGACCTTGTCGCGTGCACGCGCATTGCTTCATCTCTCGCGTTGCCCGGCGATCAATCAGACGGAACTCGCCAGTCTGCTGGAGGTCGAGGGCCCGACCGTCGTGCGCCTGCTCGACGGGATGGAGAAGAACGGCCTGATCGAGCGAAGCGCCATCGACGGCGATCGGCGGGCGAAACAGATCAGCCTGACCCCAGCCGCCCAACATCAGGTCGAGGAGATCGAGGAGATCTCCGGCGAGATCGGCCGCGAGGTATTGCGCGAGATCGACCCTGCCGAACTCGAGATCGCGATCCGCGTGCTTCGGCAGATGATCCGCAATATGGAGCCTCAGTCCTGAGGCTCATGGCCATGGCTACGACCAACGAAACGGAAGCGCGGCCCGAAGCAGATCCTTCATCTGCGAACGTCCAAGAGCCTTCCCGCCCTGAGAGCCCGGCTCTGCTGCCGGCAAAGCCCTTTGCCGTTGCCGCGGCCTATGTCGCGGCCGCCGCCCTTCTGATTGGCACACAGGGCCTCGGCATGAACTTCGTGGCTGCCAATACCAATCAGATCCAGGGGGCGTTTGGGGCGACTCAGCTCGAGATCAATTGGCTGATCGCCGCCTATATGGCGCCGAATGTCAGCCTGACCCTGATCCTGACCAAGGTCCGGACCCAGTTCGGGCTGCGCCGTTTCGCTGAGCTCGGCATCTGCATCTTCGTCGCCGCGTCGCTTCTGCATCTCATCGCGCATGATCTGCATTCGGCGATCGGGGTCCGCTTCCTCGCTGGCATGGCGGCATCGCCGATATCGACACTCGGCTTCCTCTACATGCTCGAGGCCTTTCCTCCGGCCAGGAAGATGTCATGGGGCTTGAGCCTGACGCTGACCTGCTCCGCGATCACCCCTACGCTGGCGCGGCTGATCTCGCCGATGCTGCTCGATATCGGCCAATGGCAGGGCCTCTACACGATGACGATCGGCCTCGCGCTGATTTCGCTTGCCGTGATCTTCTATCTGCCGCTGACGCCGATTCCCCATGCGAAGGTCCTGCAGCGGCTGGATTTCATCAGCTACCCCTTGATCGCGATCGGCTTTGGCCTGCTCGCGGTCATCCTGGTGATGGGCCGCCTGGTCTGGTGGCTGGAAGCACCCTGGATCGGCTGGTGCCTTGCCCTGGCCATCCTGTCGCTCGGGCTTGCGGTGGCAATTGAGATCAATCGGGAGACGCCGCTGCTGAATGTGCGCTGGCTGATGAGCCGGGAAATGCTCCATATCACGACGGTGCTGCTGGTCTTCCGCATCGTGCTGTCCGAGCAGACTTCGGGTGCACTCGCCCTGTTCCAGAATCTTGGCCTGCTCAATGAGCAGAGCAGGGGGCTATATGTGGTGATCCTGCTGGCTTCGCTGTGCGGCGGGCTCCTTTGCGGCGCCACTCTCAAGCCCGAGCGCGTGCCGCTGCTGCATGGCGTCGCGCTGCTCTGCATTTGCGCCGGTGCCGCCATGGATAGTCAGGCGACCAATCTGACGCGGCCGGACAACATGTATCTGAGCCAGGCCCTGATCGCGTTTGGCGGCGCGCTGTTCCTGCCTCCGGCGATGCTGACCGGTCTCATGGCTGCGCTCCGGCAGGGGCCGGCCTTTATTACCAGCTTCATCGTGGTTTTCCTCTTCACGCAGAGTCTGGGCGGCCTGATCGGTTCGGCTTTCTTCGGCAGCTTCGTCACGCTCCGCGAGAAGTTCCATTCCAGCCTTCTCGTCGAACATTTCTCGCTGTCCGACCCGGCGGTGGCGGAGCGGGTGAGGCAGCTTTCGGCAGTCTATGGAAAGCTGCTCACCGACGGGCGGCTGCTGAATGCCGAGGGCGTCGCCCTGTTCGCCCAGCAGGCCAGCCGCGAAGCCAATATCCTCGCCTATAACGACGCATTCCTGCTCATCGCGGCCCTGGCAGGAGYCGCGCTCGGCGGACTGATCATCCATCTGCTCTACGCAAGACTGCGCAGCGCCAAGTTCTTCTTACGCCCGGCCGAAGCCCTCTGAACCGAAACCAGCCATCATGTCGAAAGCCATTCGCTCACCTGGAACCCTGATTGCGCTGCTGGTCGCCGCAGGCGGTGTGCTGCTCGTGCTTTACGCCTGGCGGCTGCCGCCCTTCGCCAGCTCGGTCGAGAGCACGGAGAATGCCTATGTCAAAGGCCAGGTCACGATCATCAGCCCGCAATTGGCGGGCTATGTGAAGAAAGTCGCGGTTCAGGACTTCGAAACGGTGAAGGCTGGTGATCTCATCGTGCAGATCGACGACCGGATCTACGAGCAGCGTGTGCGGCAGGCGCAGGCCACTCTTGCCGGCCAGCGGGCCAATCTCGCCAATGCCGATCAATCGCAGCGCGCTGCCGAAGCGCGCCTGCGCTCCGGAGAAGCCCAGATCGCCAGTGCGCAGGCGGCGGTCGAAACCGCGGAAGCCAATGCCGGGCGCATCCTCGCCCTGCGCGAGAAGGGGATTTCGACGCAGAGCGCGGCCGATCAGGCCAGTCTGGTGCTCGACCAGGCCCGCGCCAGCCTACGCCAGGCCGAAGCGGCCCTCGATGTCGCCCGGCAGGATCGGCAGTCCATCATCGTCGGGCGCGCCGGGCTGGAGGCAGCCGTGCGCAATGCCGAGGCAGCAGTGCAATTGGCCGCGATCGATCTGCAGAACACCCGCATCCTGGCGCCGCAGGACGGCAAGATGGGCGAGATCGGCGTGCGGCTCGGGCAATATGTTGCTGTTGGCACGCAACTGGCGTCGCTGGTTCCGGCCAGGAAATGGGTGATCGCGAACTTCAAGGAAAACCAGCTCTCCGGGATGAAGATCGGCCAGCCGGTGACCTTTACGGTCGATGCGCTGCATCACGCCTCGTTGACCGGGCATGTCCAGGAGTTCTCGCCAGCCACGGGCTCCGAGTTCAGCATCCTGAAGGCCGACAATGCGACCGGCAATTTTACCAAGATTGCGCAGCGGCTGCCGGTGCGGATCGCGATCGATCACGGCCAGCCTTTGACCGAGGATCTGGCGCCCGGCATGTCGGTCATCGTCAGCATCGACACCGCCACGCCGGTTGAGGCAGCCGTCAACCTATCCAGCGCCGACAAGCAATAACATCGGCGTGCAAGCGACCAGGGGGACAATTGCGGACTTCTGGATCGCCCGCGCTCCAAAATGGCTGCGGTGATCCAGAAATATCCAGTCCCGAAAGCGCCGAAACGGCAGGCGCCAACGGCCGTCAGCTTCGCGGCCGGGTCAGGCGCTGGAGCCTGAGCGCGGGCCGCGCTTGGCGCGCGGTGGCTTCGCGACGACGGGTGCGGCCGGGACCACCTTGGCCTTGCGACCCAGGCCCGATGCCTTTGCAAGGGCGGCCCGGGCCTCGGAATAGTTCGGTGCGACCATCGGATAGTCTGAGGGCAAGCCCCACTTGGTGCGATATTGCTCAGGAGTGAGATTGTAGGCCGTACCCAGATGACGCCTGAGGGATTTGAACGATTTGCCGTCTTCCAGGCAGATGATGGCGTCCGGCGTGACCGACTTCTTGATCGGAACGGCCGGTACGAGCGCGACCGGTGGCGGCGCAGCTTCGGATTTGGCGTCGAGCTGCGCGAACGCTGAATACGTGCTCGCAATCAAGCCAACGAGATCGCTGCGAGGGACATTGTTATGTGCGACGTAGGCCGAAATAACCATCGCCGTCAGATCAATATAATTTTCATCTTCGTTGGCCATGGCTTTTCCCAAATCAGAATATTGCGCCTAGGTCTCATTTAACCTGCCGAACGTTCTATTTGCAATACTCGTTGCGGTGGTTCGCTCAATTCCGATGCTTGCAGTCCCGGTTTATTCTGGTGAGAGGGCGTGCGGCGGCCTACTGAACTGGGTGGTGACGCGCCTGTTCGAGACTGGCCTTGGCCAGCATGGCCTCCAGCGAGGCGAGAACTTCTGGCACCATGAAGAGGGAGATTTCGTTCTTCCCATCGACTTCCAAGGCGATTACGGCGCCCAGTGTCGTGTCTGCGCTGACTGTAACGTGCTTCACTTTGATCACTGCAAACTCGCGCGTCGGCTTCTGCGGCATTCTCTCACCCCCGTTCTTTGATCTGTGTTCGTCATTCGATATCAACTTACAACGTATTCACAGCCGCCTCGCCACGTGCCCCCGGCACCGTGGTCCTCGCGAGCGGCCAATTTGACGACGAGGCCGGTTAACACGCTCTCCCCGCCAGAACCCTTGATGCAGCCGATCAGTCGTTGGACGTGTTCGACGGCGTGGGCGATGTTCAGCTGATTGCGGAGCCTGTCACCTCGCGGCCGTCACCTCTGGTCCCTTCGCGTGCAATGCCTTGCGCGTCTCATAGTCGACGATCGCGGCCCTCAGAGCTTGCAATTCGAGGGCTTTCGCCGAATTGGGCTGCGCATCCTCGATCTGGCCGATGCGCAGAAGCGCATACCGGTAATCCTCATGGCAGGTGATGCAGACGCTGTGCGTTTCCGGTTTGAGTTCAGTCACCGCGGTCATCGGATCTCTCCTTMCGTGGCTGATCCCAGAAAACTAGTTTGGACGGTTGGGGTTTCAAGAGGGTGTGACGCTGTCGCGAAGCTCGCCGCGGATGCTTCCAAGGGGGCGGCTTCGTCCTGGTCTGCGGAGCAGACGCGCGCATCGAAACGGCCGCCTCCAGTGAAGCCCTTGGTGCCTCATGGGCCCAGCAGATGGGGATGTCTCTCGGGGCGCGGGATTTCTATAGGGAGGKGGCGTTTCGGCGCGGGCCGCAATCGCGGCCAAAGCACCAGGGTTTGAGGGCTATGGGACAATCCACACCTGCCACGGCCGTGTTGAAAGCGGGCGGCGTTTCCTTCGAACTCCGAACCTATGAATACGACCCCAATAGCGATCGCGTCGGTCTTCAGGCGGCCCAGTCCCTGGGTGAACCACCCGGTCGGGTCTTGAAGACATTGATTGCGCAGGTCGACAACATACCCGTTTGTCTGGTTCTCCCATCAGACTGCGAGGCAAGCATGAAGAGGGTGGCCGCGGCCGTTGGAGGCAAGAGCGCGCGTATGCTGGCGCCGAGCGATGCCGAGCGCCTGACGGGGTATAAGGTCGGCGGCGTCAGCCCATTCGGTCAGAAGCGCAAGCTGAGGACCCTTGTCGAGATCACGGCCGTCTCCGAGCCATATGTCTTCGTCAATGGAGGGTTACGTGGCCTGCAGGTCAAGCTGGCGCCGGACGACCTTGTCCGCGCAAGCAATGCGGCGACCGTCGCGATCGTTTCCTAGCGGTGATCGTCTCTGGCTCGGCTTCTGCGACGTTCCGGGCTCGAGCGATCAAGCGCTGGTCCGGGAGAAGAGGCCCGACGACACAGCGCGGTGATTGCGGCGGCTTCGTTGTGTCGAACCCGGCGTTGAACGCCGCCACTCGCAGGTCTGGCCTCGGGGTCCAATCCAGCGGCCGAACACCATTGGAGATGCCCCAGCAATCTGCTCCCCGTCTCGTTGCGCCGCTTCCCTCGGCGCCTCTGGACGTCGCTTGACAGGCTCTGTCGATCAAAACTAGGCTAACATAGTTATGCTTCTTATTCTGTAATTATAGAATAAATCCATACGAGGCGACCGCCTCGCATAAGGGGAGCGTGCCGCTATGACAGACGTCGTCGACAGCAAACGAAACCTGCTCAAGGCCGGCCTTGTCGGTGGCCTTGCACTTGCGGCAGCGTCCAGTTCAGCCAGGCAGGCGGCGGCACAAGCCGCTCCCAACAGCCTGCTGCGCACCGTTCTCGACCGGGGCAAGCTCATCGTCGGCACGGGCTCGACCAATGCGCCCTGGCATTTCGAGGATGAGAAGGGACAGCTCGTCGGCATGGACATCGCCATGGGGCGGATCCTCGCCAAGGGGCTCTTCGACGACGACAAGAAGGTCGAGTTCGTCAGGCAGGATGCGGCTCAACGCATTCCCAACATCAATACCGGGAAGGTCGACATCGTCATCCAGTTCATGACGATGTCACCGGYGCGGGCGCAGCTCGTCGCGTTCTCCCGACCCTATTATGTCGAGGGCATCGCCCTGCTGACGCGCCCCGACAGCGACAAGAAGAGCTTCGACGCCCTGCTCAAGGCAGGATCGGGTGCACGGGTCTCCATCCTGCAGAACGTCGATGCCGAAGCGTCGGTGAAGAAGGTCCTGCCGCAGGCGACGGTCATGCAGCTCGACAGCCAGGCCAATGTCGTCCTTGCGCTCGATTCAAAGCGTGCCGATGCCGCCGCCGTCGATCTCTCGACCGTCTGGTGGCTCGCGAAGCGCCACCCCGATAAATATGCCGATGCCGGCAAGTCCTGGAACTCCATGCTGTACGGCGCGGCCATGCGCCAGGGCGATCCGGACTGGGTGCGCTTCGTCGACACCACCTTCGGGATCRCCATGTACGGCCACCAGAACGAGATTTTCGATGTCGCGATCAGCGATTATTTTGGTCTGACGCCGCCAGTCCGCGAGACGGGGCTGCCGAAATTCTGACGGCGGCTTTCGCGGTCGCGCTTCGCCGACCCCTGCGCTCGCCGCTGGCGCGCGGCAGGGCGGCGAAGTCGCCTGCACGGCCCGTGACGAGACGTCTCCCGGCATGACGAACTACCACTTCAACTTCGCGATCGTCTGGCGCTACGCCGCGAAGCTGTTCGACGGTCTCCTGCTCAGCATCGAACTCGCGATCGCGACGATCGCGATCGGCATGGTGATCGGGCTGGTTCTGGCGCTCGTCGAAATGGACGGGCCACGCTGGGCCAGGCCGTTCATCCGGGGCTATGTCGAGTTCATCCGCAACGTCCCGCTGCTGCTGCTCGTCTATCTCGTCTTCTACGGCGTGCCGAGCGCGATCGATCTGCAATATGACGCCACGACCTCGTTCGTGGTGACGCTGGCGATCTATTCCGGCGCCTATCTGGTCGAGGTCCTGCGCGCCGGCTTCGAAGCCGTGCCGAAAGGGCTGATCGAGGCTGGCAAGGCGATCGGTCTTACGCCAGCGGGCGTGCTCGTCCATGTCCGGCTGCCGACGGCGCTGCGCATCGCCCTGCCATCGCTCTCGAACACCTATGTCTCGCTGTTCAAGGACACCTCGATCGCCTCCGCGATCGCCGTCCCTGAACTGGCTTACGGCATGCGCTGGATCGAGACGCAGACCTTCCGGACGGTCGAGGTCTATCTGCTCGCGACGCCGATCTATCTGGTCACCAGCTACGCCATCCTGCTGCTGTTGCGGCTGGCCGAGCGGCGCTATGCCATCACGCGGTGAGCGGCCATGACGTTGTTCCTGCAGACGCTTCCGTTTCTGCTCGATGGCCTGCGCATCACGCTCCTGGTCTCGGCCGGCGTGATCGCGCTCTCGCTGTTGATCGGTGTCCCGCTCGGTTGCGTGCTCGCTTTCGGCCCGCTCTGGGCGCGGTTTCCGATCCGGATCTATGCCGATTTCGTGCGGGGCGTACCGATCCTGGTGTTGCTCTATTTCGTCTATTACGGGCTGCCGGCCATCAAGGTGAACCTGCCGAGCCTGACCGCCGCGATTGTGGCATTGACCGCCTTCAAGTCCGCCCAGRTCATTGAAATCACCCGCGGCGCCTTCCAGTCCATCCCCAGAGGGCAGACGGAAGCGGCGAAGTCCATCGGGCTCGGCCTCCTCGACCGCTTCGTCCATGTGCTTGCACCGCAGGCGATCCGACGCTTCCTGCCTCCCTTCRTCAACAGCGTCGTCGATACGGTGAAGGGCTCCTCGCTCGTCTCCCTGCTGGGGATCGTCGACCTGATGCTCGCGCTGCAGCAGGTGATTGGACGCACCCATGTAGCGTTGCCGCTCTATGTGATGGGGGCGCTGATGTATTTCGCCATCAACTATCCGCTTTCGACGCTGAGCCGGCGTCTCGAAAAGCGTTTCATCTGAGCGGAAGGACGATCATGATCGAGACGCCCGACGAGCCGGTGATCCGCATCAAGGGCCTGACCAAGTCCTTCGGCGCGCACCAGGTGCTGAAGGGCATCGATCTGGATGTCGGCAAGGGACAGGTGATCGCCGTCATCGGCCCATCCGGAAGTGGCAAGACGACCTTGCTGCGCTGCATCAACTTCCTCGAGGAATATGATGGCGGCTCGGTCCGGATCGATGGAGTGGAAGTCGGCTATCGGGATGACGGCGCCGGCCGCCGTCGGCGCAGTGACCGGGAACTCGCCAGCATCCGGGTCGATGCGGCAATGGTCTTCCAGCAGTTCAACCTGTTTCCGCATCTGACGGCGGCCCAGAACGTCATGCTCGGGCTGATGAAGTCGCGCGGCAAGAGCAAGGGCGAGGCAAGGCAGATTGCCGAGAAATGGCTCGTGCGCGTCGGCCTCTCCGAGAAGCTCGACGCGCTGCCCTCGCAATTGTCCGGTGGGCAGCAGCAGCGGGTCGGTATCGCGCGAGCGGTTGCGATCGAGCCGAAGGTCCTGCTGCTCGACGAGATAACCTCCGCGCTCGATCCCGAGCTTGTCGGCGAGGTGCTGGAGGTCGTCCAGGAACTGGCCGCGGAGGGCCGGACGATGATCCTCGTCACCCATGAAATGGCCTTCGCCAGGGAAGTCGCCGACCGCGTGGTGTTCACCGACCAGGGACTGATCGCGATCGACGCGCCGCCGAAGGCCGTCTTCGATGAACAGTCGAACGAACGATTGCGGGCTTTCCTCTCGCGCTTCGCCGCCTTTCGGCATGCTCATTGAGCGGCTGCTGGCGCCCTGACACCCATTCCGACCGAGTTCAGCGATGCCGCCTCCATCCGATCTTGCTCCTCCCTCCGATCTTGCGATGTCGCCCTATGAGAAGCTGGCACAACTTGGTCTTGAATTGCCGCAAGTGCCGACACCGATCGGCAATTTCACGACCCATGTCCGGGAAGGTACGCTGCTCTACCTGTCGGGTCAGGGGCCGACGCATGAGGACGGTCGCATCCACACGGGCAAGGTCGGCGCCGACGTCTCGGTCGAGGAGGCGTATGCTCATGCACGCCTGACGGGGCTGAACCTCATCGCGGTGCTGCACACGGCACTGGGGGACCTTCGAAAGGTCAGGCGCATCGTCAAGGTGCTCGGCATGGTCAACGCCACGCCGGACTTCACCGACCATCCCGCCGTCATCAATGGCTGCTCGGACCTCTTCGTCGCGGTCTTTGGCGATGCTGGCCGGCACGCGCGTTCAGCCGTCGGGTTCGGCTCGCTGCCGCGCCGCATCACCGTGGAGATCGAAGCGGTCGTCGCGGTCTCATGATGCTACTGCMTGAATTGCCAGCCAAGGCTTGCTTCGATGCGCTGTGCCGCGCTCCGGACTGCATCGGCGAAGCGGGAGGGCTCCTCCTGGACCTTGAATTCCGGCAGCACGATCGAGATGGTGATCACGCAATCTCCGGAATTGTTGCGCACCGGTGCCGCGACGCAGGCCACGGCATAGTCGGATTCGCCAGCCTGCACGGCGATGCCGGCGGACAGTGCTTCGTCGGATTGCTCGGCGAGCGCGACCGGGTCGACCGTTGCCCGCCCCGTTGGCGAGGCCTTGGCGCAGCGCCGGAACAGCGCCACCCGGTCCTGAAAATCGAGATGGGCGACCAGAAGCCGGCCCGAGGCGGTCCAGTTCAGGGGCACCCGGGTTCCGATCCGCGATGTGACCTTGAAGTGGCCGGGCCYCTCGGCCATCGCCTCCACCACCATCATGTCGCCGTCACGGCCGCAGATCTGGACTGTCTCACCGACCTCGCGAGAGAGCACATGCATCTCGTGGGTGGCGACCGTGATGATCTCAAGATCGCGCGCGTAGGCGAGGCCGTAGTGATAGAGTTTGGGGCCGAGCCAGACCACGCTGCCATTGCGCGAAAGCAGGTCCCTGGCGACCAGTTCCTCGACGATCGAATAGACCGTGGACAGCGGCGCTCCGACCGCGCGGGCGATATCGTATCCGGTCGCCGGCCGCGCCGTCTCCTGGAGATAGTCAAGGATCTGGACCGATCGCTCGATTCCGCTGACCCGCGTGCGCCGCGGCCCAGTGGCGGAGGGCGCGGACGCCACGCCCATCTCACTGTCCTTCATCTGCCAGCTCTCCGTCACGCGATTCCGCGGACCCCTTACCGTAACCATGCTTCCGGAGGAACGCCATGAACAAGCCCGATACCCGAAAGGCGCTCGGTCTCCGTGCGATCATCAATGTGTCGGGAACGATGACGGGGCTCGGCGCCTCGATCATCGTGCCGCAGGCCATCGAGGCGATGGCTGGGGTCATGCCGCAATTCGTCGAAGTCGACGAACTTCAGAAGGTCGCCAGCGGCGTCATCGCCAGATTGTGCGGAGCCGAGGCTGGATTCGTCACGGCTTCCTGCTCGGCCGGCATCACGCTTGCCGTGGCCGGGGCGATGACGGGCAGTGACCTCTATGCCGTCGAACGACTGCCGGACACGACGGGCCTGAAGGACGAAGTCCTGATCATGACCGGGCATATGGTGAGCTACGGCGCTCCCGTCGAACAAGGCATTGCGCTCGCTGGCGCCAGGGTAGTGCCGGTCGGGCAGGCCACGAGCGTACGGCCCTATCAACTGGCCGGAGCGATCTCGGAACGGACTGCCGCTGCGGTCTATGTCGTGTCCCATCATACGGTCAGCTATGGGCAGCTCCCGCTCGAGGAGTTCGCCGCCATTTGCCGGGCAAGGGGGGTATCGGTCATCGTCGATGCCGCTTCGGAATACGACCTCCAGCGCTTCCTGGCCGCAGGCGCGGACATTGCGCTGTATTCGGCTCACAAGTTTCTCGGTGGCCCGACAGCCGGAATCGTCGCCGGTCGCAAGGACCTCGTGCGCGCGGCATTTCTTCAGAACGGCGGCATCGGCCGCGGCATGAAGGTCGGCAAGGAGAGTATCGTCGGCACCATCGCTGCCCTGGAAGCATGGGAGACGCGCGACCATGCCGGCATCCGGGAGCGCGAACAGGCCGCCCTTACGCTGTGGCGTGAACGCCTGGCCGAGAGGCCGGGGATCCGTGTCGAGATCGAGCCTGATCCGACCGACAACCCGCTCGACCGGCTCAAGCTCTCGGTCGAACCGCAGGCCGCCCATATCACGGCCTGGGACCTCGCCGACGCGCTCGCGCGCGGCGAGCCCCCCATCATCGTGCGCGATCACGAGGTCGAGCACGGCTTCTTCTATCTCGACCCCTGCAATCTCCACCCAGGACAGGAAGACACCGTTGCCAATCGCCTGGCCGAAGAACTCAGCGCTGCCCTGCGCAGCAATGACATCATCGCCACGCCGCTGGAGGAACGCCGAAGCCGTCGGGCAGCCTATCTCAGGCGTTGGCCGGATTGATGCCTATCCCGCGGATCGCAGGCTCCGGTGACTGTCGGTGCGTCACGCTTTTAGGTGCAGGCTCACCAGCACGGTGATTTCCGCTCCGGCCGGCAGCGAGACCGCAACACGCAGGAAGTTGCCGAAATGCGCGAGCCGCTGGAAGGTCACGGCGTTCTCGCGCGCGGGCAGATCGAAGAGCGAACCTTCCGGGGCCCAATGCAGCCCGTCGGCCGAAATCTCGATGCGGGCCTGCGGCAGCGCACCCTCCGGTGGCTTGAGGGCCCGCACGAAGATGATGGCTTCCTTGGCCCAGCCAGCCTCGTAGGGCTCGGTTGCGGCCTCGCCCGTCCAGGTTTCGTTGCGGGCGACGATGGCGGTGAGGTTCTCGGGCAGCATCAGAAATCTCCCGACAGGCAAACGGAATCGAGATAGGCGAAGGCGCGCTTGTCGGTGTCGGTCTCGGCGAAGAAGCCGAGATTGAGCATGCACCAGAGGTTCTTCATCGCCGGGATGCGGATCGACTCATAGCTGCTCATGTCGAAGCTGCGGTCGTTCACCTGGAAGCCGGTGGCGCGCATCGTCGCCAGATCGAAGTCGAAGCGCAGATAGTGCCAGTTCACCTTGGTCGGAATCTCGTTGTAGCAGAGCCGCTGCTCGCCGCCCGGCAGGTCCTCCCAGTCGTCCGGCGAGAGATGGTAATGCGAGATCGTCTTGCCGGCGGAGCCGATCGGCTTGATCGGCGTGGTGCGGCGTTTGAACTGCCATTTCTGGACATGCGCGCCGTCGAGCGCATTGAGAAAGCGCAGATGCGGCATCACGCGCTCGCCGCCGGCGCCATGCTGGTCGCCGACCTGGAGATCGTAAAGGAAGCCGAACGAGCGGATGTCGGTTTCGGAGAGCTGCAGTTCCGTCGCTTCCGGCTTGAAGCTGAAATAGGCCTCGAGACGGATCGGCCCGGGTTTGCGGAAGGTCAGGCGCTTGATTGCGACGTTCTGCGCGCCCTTCTTCGGCCGTGTCGCGATCTTCAGCGCATAGGAGCCGTCGACGCCGCCATGCGAACCGAAATCCCAGTTTGGCAGCGTCGAGAGCATGGCGTGCGAATGCTGGGCATAGCCCGGCAGCATGGCGTCCAGCGTGTCCTCGTAATTGCCGACGAGCTGGGTCCAGCCGCACATGCCGCGGTCGAAATCGTCGAGGCAGATGATGCGAGGCAAGGGATCGAAGCGGCTGAGTTGCGGATCCGCCTCGCGGATCGCACGGCGCATGTCATCGAGTTGGGAGCTGGTCGCGGTCATTGGGCTTACCCCTTCACCGCGCCGGCGGTCAGGCCGGCGACGAGGTGCTTCTGCATGAGGATGACGAAGGCGAGCACTGGCAGCAGCTGGACGGCCGAGGCGGCGAAGAGCACGCCCCATTCCACGCCCTCGACCGCGCCGATCATCTCGGCGACGACCAGCGGCGCGGTCTTGGCCTTGGTCGTGGTGAAGATGAAGGCGAAGAGGAACTCGTTCCAGGCGTAGACGATGACGAAGACCGAGACCGCCAGCATGCCTTGCGCGGCCAACGGGAAGATGACGCGCCGGATGATCTGGAACTGCGAGGCCCCGTCGATCATCGCCGCCTCGTCGAGTTCACGCGGGATCTGGTCGATGAACGTGCGCATCACGATGGTGCCGAGCGAGACGAAGAAGGTGGCGTAGAGCACGATCAGGATGAGATGCGTGTCGTTGAGCCCGAGCCAGTTGACCACCGGAAAGAGCGGCAGCGTGATCACGATCGGCGGGATCAGGCGGATGAAGATCAGGAAGAAGGCGCTGGCCTGCAGGCCCCGGCTGGCGTGACGGGAATAGGCGAAGCCGGCGAGCAGTGAAACCGTGACGGCAAGCACGGTCGCTCCGGACGTAACCAGGAAACTGTTCCAGAGCCCGTGGAAGAAGTCGCCCCAGCGGCTCCAGAGCAGCTCGTAATTGGCGAGCGTCGGCGTGAAGCTGAACCGCGAGGTTAACGAGAAGATGTCCCGGTCCGACTTGAAGGACGACATCACGATCAGCGCGATCGGCAGGATCGACCAGGCGGCGATCGCGAGGACGCCAAAGCCCTTCAGGACCGCAAGGGGGAATGAGCGCTTAGGCATGTTTTCTGAACATCTCCCGGTAGAGAGAGCGCAGGTAGAACAGCGCAAGCAGGAGCGAGGCGAGCACCAGCAACCAGCCGGTCGCGGCCGCAGCACCGAAGGAGTTGTACCGGAACGCCTCGAGATAGAGATAGACGGCCATCACCTCGGTGGTGCGTGCGGGACCTCCGCCGGTCATCAGCCAGACCTCGGAGAACAGCCGGAAGGCGAAGATGTAGCGGAACAGGGCGGCGATCAGCAGCGCCGGCATCAGGAGCGGCAAGGTGATGCGGCGGAATGCGGTCCAACCCGTTGCACCATCGATGGCGCCGGCCTCGTAGAGCTCGTCCGGGACGGAGAGTCTTGCGGCGTAGATGATGATGAAGCTGAATGGCAGGTGCAGCCAGATCGAGAGCAACGAGACCATGAAAAGGCCATGCGACGGCTTCACCGCCCATTCGATCGGTGGCAAGCCGAACCAGGCGAGCGCCTGGCTCATCATCCCGACATCGGGCTCGAACAGATAGCGCCACATCACCACCGCCGAGACCTCGCTGACCGCGTAGGGCGCAAGCACGATGGCGAGCAGGAGCGCCCGGAAGGGCACCCCCGAGGCGAAGAACAGCGCCATGAGCAGGCCGAGCAGCAGCTCGACATGCACGACGACGGCGACGACGATGACCGTGTTGATCAACGCCCGCCAGAAATACGGGTCGCCGAGCACCTTGGCGTAGTTGGCGAGGCCGACGAAGCTGGCTGCCTGACCGAAGGAGGATTGGTTCAGGCTGAGCCAGAACACATAGATCGCCGGCAGGAAGATGATACCGCCAACCATCAGCTGGACCGGGCTGACGAGGGCGAGGGCAGAGAGGGGCGTGCGACTGGCCATGATGCTCAGGCGATACGGTGGCGCGCGAGCATCTCGCGGTCGATTTCGATGCCGAGGCCGGGACCTTGCGGCACGTCGAGCATACCGTCGACGAGCTGATGCCCTTCGCCAACGACCGGTGTGGTGAAGCTGTCGCGCAGCGGATTGGCGTAGACCATGCACTCGAAGGTCCGCAGGCTTTCGGCCGCGGCGGCAAGCTGCAGGCTGGCGGCAACGCAGATTGCGCCGGACCAGCCGACATGGGGGGCATAGGCCGTGTTGAAACTCGCGGCGAGTTCAGCGATGCGCCAGGTCTCGGTGATGCCGCCCGAGCGTGTGACGTCCGGCTGGATCAGGCCGAGCGAGCGGTCCTGCAGCATCATGAGGGCCTCGCTGGCGACATAGTCGCTCTCGCCCGCCGCGAGCCGGATCGGCAGGTGTTGGGCGAGGCGCGCATAGCCTGCGCGGTCATGCGGCGCGATCGGCTCCTCGAAGAAGCCGTAGCCGAGATCGGCCAGCGCCCGCCCGACGATCATGGCGTCGTCGACGTCATAGGCCCAGTTGGCGTCGACATAGAGGGCGATATCGTCCCCGGCGAGCTTGCGGATGAATTTGGCGCGCGCGATCGCGTCCTTCAGGGGATGGCCGAGCTTGACCTTGATCTCGCGGAACCCGGCCGTCACCGCCGCTGCGACCTCTGCTTCCACCGTCGCATCGTCGAGCCAGTTGATTGATGAGGCATAGGCCGGCACGCGGAGCCGCCCCATGCCGCCGAGCAGCTTGTGGATCGGTTCGCCGGCGGCTTTGCCGGCAATATCCCAGAGAGCGATGTCGATCGCGGATATGGCTTCGACCAGTTGCCCACCGGGCCGCCCGGAGAGGGCATGGCGCATCGACTTCCACAGGGCCCGCCGGTCTGCGGGATCCTTGCCGATCAGCCGCGGGCTCAGCGCATCGTCGATCAGGCGCGCATAGCCGGCGGCTCCGCGGCGCGCGAGCGCCTCGCCGTAGCCGGTGATGCCGTCGCTGGTCGTGACCTCGACGACAACGAGCTCGATCGCGGGATAGTCACCTTGCGAGGTGCGTTGCGTCTTCTCGAGTGTCGCCCGCAGGGGATGGGACTCGATCCTGGCGATGCTGCGGCCGGTCATCTGGTATCGGTCCCTGGTTTGCGGGAAGGCTGATCAACCTAACTGATAGGTTGATCAGTTGCAAACCTGCTCTGTATCTGTCAATCATGAAAGTGGAGGATGCGAATGACCGAAGCCGCGACACTGCCCGAGATCGACAGCGACCCGTTCGCCGCCTCCGATGTCGTGCCGACGCGGCTGGGCGATGCGTTGATCGCGCGCATCACCCAGGCAATCCATGATGGCAGGCTGAAGCCCGGCGACGCGCTTCCATCCGAGGCGCGCCTTGCCGCATCCTTCGGAGTCAGCAAACCGATCGCGCGCGAGGCGATCCGCCAGCTCGCAGCCATGGGCGTCGTCAACATCCAGCAGGGCAAGGTCACGCGCGTCCAGGCGCTCGATGCCGCTCCGCTCGATCGCTTCTTTCGCTTCGCCGTGAGAGGCAGCAAGACCGGGCTCACCGAGGCTGTCGAACTGCGCCGCATCCTAGAGCCGCCGATCGCGCGTTATAGCGCCGAGCGTCGCTCGCCCGCCGATATCGAGCGCCTGACTGGCATCCTCGTGCGCATGGAGGCGTCGCTCGGCGACGTGCCGCGCTGGATCGAGGCAGATCTCGATTTTCACGAGGCGATTGCCGCCTCCGCCGGCAACCGGCTGCTTGATCTCCAGATCCAGGGCCTTCGTCCGGTGATCCGTGAAGTGATGGAGATCTTCAATTCGCGCAGCGCCCGCACGCAGGCCGATTGGCGCAAGACCTATGAGCGCCATGTCCGCGTTGTCGAAGCGATCCGCGCCGGCGACGCCGAGGCGGCGGAAATGGCCATGAACAAGCATTTCGAAGCGGCTGAAGCCGCCATCGCGGAACTCGCGACACTCGGGGAGGATAATCATGACGGCAGGAACAGGGTTGGACCGTAGGCAGCTCCTGGGCGGCTTCATCGGCCTGAGCTTTGCCGGCGCCGCTCCGGCCTTCGCGCAGCAGGGCGGCCCTTTCAACGTCTTTGCGCACCGGGTGATGCAGACCGTCGCGACCGGTGCACAAGGCGGCGACATCACGAAGGATTGGGCGCAGAAGAATGGTGCCACGATCCAGTGGACGACCTTTGATACCGGACCGTTGCAGGAGCGGCTGTTTCGCGAGGCAAGCCTCTCCGAAAGCACCGTCGATGTCGGCTTCGTGCTGAACACGCAGGTGATCCCACGCGCCGCCAACCTGTTCGAGCCGCTCGACGGTTACCTGAGCCGCGATCCCCTGGAGGACCCGGCTGACATCTTCCCCGGGCTGATGGAAGGCATGAAGGTCGGCGGCAAGCAGCTCGCGGTTCCGTTCCGCCATGCCTCGTCGGGGCTGCATTACAACGAGGAATTGCTGGCCGAGAGGGGCTTTTCGAAGCCGCCGGCCTCGATCGAGGAACTGGTCGAGATCGCCAGGGCCTGCACCTATCGCCGCAGCGACGGCACCGCGGTGGTGGGCCTGTGCATGCCCGGCGTCACCTACCCGAACGTGATCGATATCGCTCGCGCCTGGGACGGCGACTTCATCACGTCTGACTTCAAATGCGTCGCCGACCAGCCGCCGATGCTGAACGCCATCAAGCTCCTGCGCGCCCTGTTCGAGGCCGGTGCCTTCCCGCGCAATTTCGCGACGCTCTCGCCCGAGGACGTCAATGTCTGGATGCAGACCGGGCGTGCCGCGATGAGCCTGCAGAGCATGGGCCGCAATCGCATCTACAACGACCCGCAGAAGTCGAAATTTCCCGGCAAGATCAGAACGGTCGCCGTCCCCGCCTCGAAGACGCTGGCCGGAAAATATGACGCTGCGCCAGCCAAGGTCGAGTTCTGGGGCATGGTCATCCCGAAGAACGCGAAGCGCAAGGATCTCGCCTGGAACTTCATCAAGGCGATGACCGCGAAGGATGCGACCCTGAAGGCTGCCCTCAACGGCAATGGCCCGGTGCGCGCCTCGACCTATGCCGATGCCGGCTTCGCCAACACCGTTCCCTATGCGGCGGAAGAGCTGAAGGTGCTCAAGGTCGCCCGTGTGCCGCTGCCAGCCTTCGACGAGGCGGCCCGTGCCGGCGACCTGTTCAAGGAAGAGGCCGAAGCCGCCGTGCTCGGCATGAAGACCCCGGAGGAGGCCATGTCCTCGCTCGTCAAGCGCGTGCAGCCCCTGCTGCCGGCCTGAACCATCTCTGACAATCGCGCGGCACAGCGCGGAGCACCATCGGGAGGAACACTATGGACAATCGCACTCTTTCGCGCCGCCGCTTCGGACTGCTCGCCAGCGGAGCGGCAGCGTCGCTGGCCTTGCCGACAGGCGCCATGGCTCAGGCCCGGACGGTGACCGCACTCGGGCACCGTGTCCATCAGACCTCGGCCACGACGGGCCCGGGCGGCGATGCGACCGAAGCCTGGCGCAAGCAGGCAGGCGCGGCGGTCAACTGGGTCACCTTCGGCGACGTCAACGCCATCCATGAGCGCCTCTTGCGCGAGGTGACGCTKACCGAGACCTCGATCGATCTCGCCTACCTGCTCAATGGCCGCGCCGTGCCGCGCAATCTCAAGCTGTTCGAGCCGCTGGATGCCTTGCTGAAGGATGCGCCAGTCGAGGATTTCGCCGATTTCGCGCCGGGACTGGTCGAGCCGTTGAAAGTCGACGGCGCCCTGCACGGTATACCGGTTCGCCACGCCACCAATGCGCTGATCTATAACGAGGCGCTGCTGGAAGAACGCGGCATCACCAAACTGCCGGCCACCTTCGAGGAACTGATCGAGGTGGCGCGCAAGCTGACCTTCAAGCGCGAGGACGGCACGCAGGTCAACGGCCTTGCCTTCACAGCGGTCTTCGCCTCCAATTTCCTGACCCTCGCCCGCTGTCTTGGTGGCGACTACATGACCAGCGACGGCAAGCTCGTGGCGGCAGAGGCGCCAATGGTGAAGGCCCTGACGGTGCTTGCCGATCTCTACAAGGCGGGCGTGCTGCCGCGCAATTTCGCGACCGTCAACAACGAGGAGATCACCACCTGGATGCAGCAGGGCAGGGCGGCGATGACGATCAACCCCTTCGCCCGGCTGGTGACCTATAACGATCCGGCCAAGGGCAAGTATGGCGGGCGCTTCAAGTCGCTACTGCCGCCGATGGCCTCCGACCTTGTCGGCAAGGTCGCGTTTGCGCCGACAGTCGAGTTCTGGTCGCTGGTGATCCCGAAGAACAGCAGGCAGAAGCCGCTGTCCTGGGATCTCATCCGGGCTCTCTCGTCGAAGGCCGGCACCAAGGCGATGGCCCTGAATGGCAACGGTCCTGTCCGGATCTCGACCTATGCCGATCCGGCGCTGATTGCCGCGATGCCCTATGCGGCCGACGAGGCGGCAGCGCTCAAAGCCTCCCGCATTCATCTGCCGGCCTTCGACGAGCAGGCGCGCGCCCATGACATCTTCATCGAGGAGACGCAGGCCGCAGTGCTCGGCATCAAGCCACCGCAACAGGCAATGGACGACGCGGTGAAGCGCGTTCGCCCGCTGCTCGGCTAGGCGGATGGCAGGGCTTCATGGGCGCGTCGCTCTGGTCACCGGCGCGGCGCGGGGGATTGGCCTGGCCGTGGCGTCGGAACTGGCCCGGGCCGGTGCGCATGCCGTGCTGCATGATCGCGATGCGGCCGCAAACGCGGAGGCGCTCTCGCGGCTGCATGCGGCCGGGCTGAAGGCGAGCGGCCTGATCGCGGATCTTGCAGACCCGGCGATGCCCGGCCGAATGCGTGATGACCTGAACGCTCGGGGCCTCGTTCCCGACATCCTGGTGCTGTGTGCTTCGGCCGAGATCAGGGAGCGGTGGGACATCGTCAGTGATCGTGCCCTGGTGGTGCAGAGCGAAGTCAATCTCCACGCCACGGTCCGCCTGATCCAGGCCTTCCTGCCCGGCATGATCGCGGGAGGCTTTGGCCGGGTGATCGCGATCGGCAGCGTTCAGGAGGCCAGGCCCAATGCCGATTGCCTCTACTATGCCGCCACCAAGGCGGCCCAGACGAGCATGATCCTGAATCTCGCGCGCACCGTCCGGGCGCCGGATGTCACCTTCAACGTGATCAAGCCGGGCGCGATCCTGACCGATCGCAACCGCGCCGTGCTGGCCGACCCGGTCTATGAGGCGGCGGTCCTGGAGCGCGTCCCGCTTGGGCGGATTGGCGCACCACGCGACTGCGCCGGAGTGGCGCTGCTGCTGTGCCGCGGCGAGGGGGCCTATATCAACGGCGCCGAGATCGCGGTCGATGGCGGATTGCGACTGTAGCCTGCGCGGCCCGCGGCTCTCGCGTAGCATGCGGGGCTCATGATGCTGTGATCCGGGGGCTTCCCGTCACCGCAGCACAACGACCTTGGTACCAGTCCTGACGCGATCGTAGAGGTCGACAACGTCGCGATTGGTCATCCGGATGCAACCCGACGACACGGCTGCCCCGATCGTGTTGGGCTCATTGGAGCCATGGATGCGATACAGGCTTGATCCGAGATAGAGCGCGCGTGCGCCCAGGGGATTGTCGATGCCGCCCGGCATGTAGCGCGGCAGATCGGGCCGGCGTTTCAGCATCTGCGCGGGAGGCCGCCAATCCGGCCACTCGCGCTTTCTCGTGACGATCTTGGTCCCCGACCAGCTAAAGCCCTGCCGCCCGACGCCGACGCCATAGCGGATCGCCTGCCCATTCCCGAGCACGTAGAAAAGCCGCCGCTGGCTCGTTGAAATGACGATCGTGCCGGGCGCGTATTGCCCGCGCCAAGGCACGATCTGGCGCGGGATCGCCTGTTCGCTGAAGATGTTGAGGAAGTCGGCAAGCCCGCGGCTGACCGCATTGTCGTAGGCGTAGGCGGGCGCCGAGAGCGCCAGCGCCGCAACGAAGAGAATGATAGCGCGCAGCATGACCCGCCCTGCAACGCCCCCAGCTGGCGATTCAAGGGAGAAATGGAGGGGGCGTCAAGACAGAATGCGCCGGCGCAGACTGGGACGGAGCCGGAGTTCAGCGCCGCACATATCTTGGAGGCGTCAAGCTGCGCGCGAACCAGTCGATGAAGCCGATGATGTCGAAGACCGGTCGTCCGGTCGCCTCCGCAATTGCTGCTGCATGAGGCGGCAGATTGGTACATTCGCAGAGGATGGCCCCGACATTGGGATGCCTGGCTACGAGCGCCAGCGCCGCGTCGACGACCTCCCGCTCGAGCGTAGCGAAATCCGAAATCCCGCCCTGGCCGCCATAGACGCGGCGAAACAGGCTCTCCGGCGCCAGACCCTCGATCGGGGTGTCCGCCCTGACGCCGACCGCATCGAGGTGCCTTCGTGTCAGCGCTTCCGCTGCGAAGGTGAGAATGCCGACCTGTTGGCCGGCGGGAAGCATCGCCTCGATCACCGGTGCCTGGAGCAGGCTGCTGGTCGCCACCGGCACTGGCAGCGCCGCGGTCATCTCCTTCTGCAGGAGCGCCAGGAAGCCGCAGCTCGTCGTGATGCCGCGCACGCCGGTCGCGACGAGATCGAGCGCTGCAGCGATGAAGGGCTCGAGCAGTCCCGCGGCTTGCCCATGGACCACCGCAGCGGGATTCGCGCCGCGCACAACCCGGAACTGGACCGGGAACGACCATGTCGTTCCGTTCCCGATATCCCCGGGCAGACGCCGGAATTGCGTGTCGAGCATGAGCACACCGATCCCGAGATCGGCGACCACGCCGTTTGTCCGCGCGGGAGTGGGATTGCTGTTCACGATGCCGTTTCCATGCTCGAGTGCTCGGCCGAGGCGGTCGTGATCCCGTCGAAGAACCACGACAGGAAGCGATTGGCGCGCAATGCGTCAATCGGGATATCCTCCTGAGCGATCAGTCCGCAGCCGCTTAGCCGTCCCTCCCGAATGAGGTCCAGGACGGCGGCGACATGGGATGCCGCAGTCCGCCGCATCGCGCTCAACGAAACGGTGCCGACAGTCGCGGGAACGACGTGACGCGCGAACCGGTGTTCGATCCGCCGCCCGTTCCGCAGGCCGACGGCCGTGATGAAGACCAGGAGCCGGTCGTCGTCGATCTCGGGGAGCGCGTTCAGAAAGAGGTTCCGCAGCTGATCCACCCGGTGCCGCAGTTTCAGATCGTCCAGCAGGAACTTCATGTAGTCGAGATGGCCGGGATAGCGGATCGTCCGGGAG
>NZ_JBFTLD010000062.1:0-28218 GCF_056396265.1 Allobosea sp. 05T422_2
AGCATCGGCTGCGTCGCCCAGTGCGCATCGAAGGTGAACAAGCATCGGCTGCGTCGCCCAGTGCGCATCGAAGGTGAACAGCGGCTCGTAGACGTGCTGCATGATCGTTCCGACCAGATCTGCGGTCGACGCCATCGGATCGAGCGACTGCGGCTCGCCGACCATGGCGAGATTGGCGCTGGATGCGCTCTGCGCCATGGCCGCCATCGGCATCAGCGCAGCCGAGGCGCCAAGGGCCGCTGCCAGGACGCCCAGTCCGCGCCGGGTGACAGAATTCTGATTGTGATCGCGGTTCCGCATTGGCCTCTCCCTGCCGTTCGCGTTGCCTATTGTGAGGGTGATGAAAATTTATTACGCAAATAGCATCTGTCAATCGCCAAATTTCATGCTGCATGGCAATATAAGGGTGAATTTGCGCCGAAGTGATTGATACTTCTATCTGGCTCTGTAATTAAATTCCATATGACCCGGGGGTAACCAATGTCCTCTCTCGATCTGGTTCTGCGCGGCGGGCGGGTTGTCGACCCCGGCCAGGGCATCGATGCGGTTCTTGATGTCGGTGTCGCGGACGGACGCATTGCAGCCCTGGCGCCGCGCCTGGACGCTCCGCAGATCCACGATGTTTCCGGCAGGATCGTCACGCCCGGCCTGATCGACCTGCACACTCATGTCTATTGGGGCGGGACGTCGCTGGGTGTCGACCCGCTGATCCTCGCGCGCCGCGGCTGCACCACGCTCGTCGATACCGGCAGTGCCGGTGCCGGAAATTTCGATGGCTTCCGCCGGCATGTCATCGACACCTGCCCCGTGCGAATCATTGCCTATCTCAACATCTCCTTTGCCGGCATCTATGCGTTCTCGAAGACCATCATGGTCGGCGAGAGTGGTGACCAGCGCCTGCTGGCGCCGATCGACACCCTCGCGGTCGCCGAGGCCAATCGCGATGTGCTCGCCGGTCTGAAGGTGCGCGTCGGCCATCACGCGTCAGGTACTGCCGGTCTCGTCCCGCTCGAAATCGCGCGCCAGACGGCGGAGCGGCTCGACATGCGCATGATGGTGCATATCGATCACCCGCCTCCGACGCTCGGGCAGGTGCTCGCCCTGATGCGCTCCGGCGATGTGCTGACCCATTGCTTCCGGCCGTTCCCGAACTCGCCCGTGACGCGCGATGGCGGCGTGCTGCCGGCCGTCAGTGCGGCGCGCGAGCGCGGCATCATCTTCGATATCGGCCATGGCATGGGCTCGTTCTCCTTCGACGTCGCCCGCACCATGCTCGCCAACGGCTTTGCTCCGGACACGATCTCCAGCGACGTCCATGCCCTGTGCATCGAGGGGCCGGCCTTCGATCTGACGACGACGATGTCAAAGTTCCTCTGCCTCGGCATGCCGCTGGACGAGGTCATCAGGCGCACGACGGTCAATGCAGCGCAGGCGATCGAGCGTCCGGAGCTGGGCACGCTTGCCCCTGGGACGATCGCAGACATCTCGATCCTGTCGCTTGAGGCCGGGGCCTTCGACTATAGCGATTCGACCGGCGCGATCCTGCGGGGCGCCGAGCGCCTGACGGCGGCGGGGATCGTGATCGGCGGCCGCCTCTGGGAGGCTTGCCAAGAGACGAGGCAGGTGGGCTGACGCATCACGCCTCGAGATGCGGCACGGCCTCGCTCCCGGGGAGCTTGGTGCTGTTGCGCGGCTGTGACGGCGGCCTGATGCCGCGGACGACGCGCTCGCGGCGGTCCATTCCCTCCGGATTCGTCGGCCCAGGAGCTCGCGGAACGACGCCCGGCACTTTCCTTCCTCAATGAAACGGTAGTATAGTTCTGCATTCTGCATCCGATGGCGGCCGGACGCAGGATTTTCTACTCGCGGTAGTAATAGGTCCGGTTCTGCCGGGCAGACGGAAAGGCCGGCAGCCATGATGAGGGGAACTGAACCGCTCGAAGTCTGGGAGATCATTTCCTCCCCGACCGGCTATGCGGCCCTGCAATAYGCAGCCGAGCAGGGGGATCCTCCTCTCGAGCCTTTGGTCACACTCATCGAAGAAACCTGCGGAACTTGGTTATCCTGCGATCCCGCTACCCATCTCAAGCGCATTCACAGGATGGTGGCGCGGCTGATGATGGCCGATGGCTGGCAGGAGGCCGGCGTGAAGCCGATGCGGCGCGGACGCCTGATCACCGAGGCCATGACCTTCCAGCGCGGCCCTGATCAAATGGTGCAATAGCGCGGCTTCAGCCGGCCTCGACCCAGGGCATCTCCGTCCCCGTGGGATCGCCCTGTGCCGCCACTCTCTCGATCAGGCGCATATGTCGGTCGAGGCAGCTTTCCAGTTCGAATCTCGCCTGCACTGTCGCCCGTGCCGCGCAGCGCAGGCCCTCGAGCTCGCCCCGCCGTTCGAGTGCCTGCACGATCGTGGCTGCCAGGGCCGGCACGTCGTGAAACGGAGCGAGCAGCCCGTTGCGGCGGTCGGTAATCACCTCCTGGACCGGCGGTGTGCGTGAGCCGACGACCATACAGCCGCAGGCCATCGCTTCCAGCAGGGACCAGGAGAGCACGAAGGGCACAGTCAGATAGACATGAACCGCGGAGACCTGGAACAGTCGCCGCAGCTCCTGATGTGCCAGCCAGGAAATGTGAACGAGGCGCTCGCCAAGCCGGGTTTCCTGCAGCATCGCATCTCGCCAGAGCTGCCCATCCGGACGCGGCCGGCCATAACCTGCGCCATCCCCGCCGACGACARTGAAGCGGGCATCGGGTCTTGCCTGCGCGACCAGCGCGGCGGCGCGCATGAATTGCGGATAGCCGCGATAGGGATCAAGGTCGCGGGCGGCGAAGGTGACGATCTCGTCGCCGGCGCGAATCACCTCGCCATCGGGCAGCGTGAAACTGGCCTCCGCATTCGGCCGGCATAGCTGCGTATCGATGCCGTCATGGCAGATCGCGATCCGGTCGCGGATGCTGGCAGGGTATTGCCGGTGCTGCCAGCGCGTTGGGGTATAGGCGGCGTCGATGGCCTGCAGGGTCAGGAGTTGCGCGGCATTGCGCATTCTCAGCCGCATGCGCTCTGCGTCCGTCGCTTCGTCCGCGGGTTCGAAATCGAAATCCGAGTCCCGATCGTTGTAATAGTACTCGCAATAGCCGATCACCGGCGTGGCTGGCAGCGCGTCCTTCGCGAAGAGCAGCCCACCCCAGCCGGTATGGCCGATGATGACGTCGGGTCGTTCATTGCGCGGCAGTCGCCGCAGGACGGAGGCCACGGCTTCGCCTGTCCTGACGTGATATTCCGTCGCGGCGAGGCTGGGGCTCGCCGTTATGGGTCCGCTGACGGTGTAGAGAATCTGGCGCAGCCCGGGACGGACGGCTTCCGCATGTTCCGTGACCAGCGTCACCTCGGCGCCGTCGCCGAGGAGGCGCCCGATCAGGTGAGCGAATTGACCAGATCCTGTACGATGAACGAATAAGACGCGCATGACGCCAGCAGAACCCCTCCATAGCGCAGGGCGTCGCTCCAGAGTTGCTCGAGACGCCGCAAGGTGTCGTAGGCCGTCCGCATGTCCGGTTCGACATCGAGATCCTGGCTCGGGCCGAACTGATTGCTCTCATCGAGCTGCTTGAGGCGCTCGACCAGAAGCTGGCCCTTGGGGGACAGCGAGATTCGGGCTAGCCGCCGGTCACGCGGCGAGGCGCCGCGCTCGAGATAGCCGCTCTCGACCAGCTGCTTGAGGTTATAGGAGGCGTTCGAKCCGAGATAATAGCCACGGTCGAGCAGGTCGCGCACCGCGATCTCCCCAGTGCCGATCGTCAGCAGAACCATCACCTGCGAGGGCGAAACATCATCGACGCCCAGCCGGGTCAACTCCAGGCGCAGATAGTCGAGAAAACGCCGGTGGACCCTGTCGATCAGGCGGGCGAGGTCGAGCTGGGTGACGGTGTTCCTCGAAATTCCATTGTCCGAATCAGTTCTCCGCTCTGGTCGGCCGGGCTGGCCGTTGACTGCGGCACCCAGGAACTGGGCGCCGTATTGCGGTTTCGAATGCATTCTCTACTCCGCCTGGTTTGAAAATGGGCACCCCGCCCGAAGAAAACCCCTTCTGGAGTGGAATAGCCTATACGCAAAGCACATGCCATCGACGATATGTGGAAACTAAGATTGTAGCAATTTTTTGATATGTATAAACTGTTTCAAAATTCAAAGTATTGCGTTTTTTGGCCATATTCCTCTTTAATAATCGCAGATATTCGATTCTTTATCTGTCATCATAACGACACGCCTAGCGCAACAAGCTAGTATTCGATCGTGTCCCTGCTGGCGATATTTCATGGTTGATGGTTGGCCGTCACCCTGGCCGATCCGGACCCTCTGCAACGGAGATATGAATGAAGGTCGCAGCTTCGGCGCCCGATGGTTTGATCCGTGAACTGCAGCGCTCCTTTGCCGGTGGCCTTGCCTATGCGGCCTTCCTGAGTTTCTGCGTCAACATCCTGCTGCTGACAGTGCCGATGTTCATGGTGCAGGTGCAGGACCGCGTCATCGTCAGCCGCAGCTTCGACACGCTCACCATGCTGCTGGTGATCGCGATCGCTGGTCTCGTTCTCTATGGTGCCATCGAGTTCATTCGCTCCCTGACCTTCCAGACCATGGCAAGCGGCTTCGCCCGGCGCCTCAATCTGCCGGCGCTGGAAGCGGCGGTCAGTGCTTCGCTCGAACAGGGCTCGGCCCAGGCCACCCAGGCGATTCGCGACCTGAACGATATCCGCTATTTCATCGCGAGCTCGGCCATCGCGACGCCGCTCGAGGCGGCCTGGTCGCCGATCTTCCTTGCCGTGCTCTTTGCCTTCCACCCGGTTTATGGGCTCGTCGGCGCGATCTCGCTGATCATATTGCTGATGCTCGGCGTGCTCTCCGACGTGCTGACGCGCCGTGTGCTGAAGGAGGCCAACGAAGAAGGCGTCGCCAGCATCAACGATGTCGGCGCCAGCCTGCGCCACGCCGAGACGATCGAGGCCATGGGTATGCTGCCGGCTTTGGCCAGGCGCTGGCGCGGCAAACAGGTGGCGATGATCGAGCTGCTCGATCTCGGCACGCGCCGCGGCAAGCTGATTGCAGCGGTGACCCGCGCCTCGCGCATGACGATGCAGCTCGCGATCTATGCGACCGGTGCCACGCTGATCATCAGGAACGAAGTCTCGGTGGRCACGCTGATGGCGGCGAGCATCCTGCTCGGCCGCCTGCTGGCGCCTTTCGATTCGATGATATCCGACTGGCGGCAATGGGTGCTCGCGGCCGCCGCGTGGAAGCGCGTGCGCGATCTGCTGCTGCTCGGCTCGTCACGGCGCCAGACCACCGCCAATCCACCGACCCAGGGCGATCTGGTGATCGACCGCGTCGTCTACGCTCCGACCGGGGCAGAGCAGACCGTCATCAAGAGTGTCTCGTTCTCATTGGCGCCGGGCGAAGTGCTCGGCATCGTCGGCCCGTCCGGAGCCGGCAAATCGACTCTGGCGCGGCTGCTCGTCGGGGTTCTGAAGCCGAATGTCGGCGGCGTCTATCTCGACGGTCACAATGTCTATCTCTGGGAGCGCGCCTCCTTCGGCGCCATGGTGGGCTATCTGCCGCAATCGGTCTCGCTGCTGAACGGTACCATCGCCGACAATATCGCCCGGATGCGGATTCCGGAGCCGCAGGCCATTCTCGAGGCCGCTCGGACTGCCGGCGTGCATGAGCTGATCGGGCGCATGCCGCTCGGCTACGACACGAACGTCAATGACGGCGACTTCAAGCTCTCGGGCGGCCAGCGCCAGCGTATCGGCCTTGCCCGGGCGCTATACGGCGCGCCGCGCCTGCTGGTGCTGGACGAGCCCAATGCCAATCTTGATGCGGAAGGCGAACAGAGCCTGATTCGCGCCATCAATGCCGCGCGCGAGGGCGGTGCCATGGTCATCCTGATCGCGCATCGCCCCTCGGTGATGCAGATCGTCGACAAGATCCTGGTGCTGCGCGAGGGCAGGATCGCTCAGTTCGGACCGCGTTCAGCGATCGCCGGCATGATCACGCCTGGTGGCCTCGTCGAGATCGAACCCAAGTCGCAGACTGGCATGAGCAAGCCCCGCGAGGTGACGGCATGAGCAAGCTCCCAGCCCCCATGAGCACGAGCCGCGCGCTCATTCCGGTGACCCCCGTCGAGGAGCCGGAGGAGCGGATGCCCTCGCTGCGCAATCTCGTGYTGGCCGGTGTCAGCGCGATCGCGATCGGCTTCGGCGGCTTCGGGGCCTGGGCGGTGACGGCAAGGCTCGACAATGCCGCCGTCGCGGTCGGTACCGTCGTGGTCGACAGCAAGCGCAAGACCGTCAGCCATCTCGAAGGCGGCGTCCTGAAGATGCTGCTCAAGCTTGAAGGGGACCGCGTCGTMAAGGATGAGCCCCTGCTGAGGCTCGAGGATGCACGTGCCCGCGCCGAGCTGCAGCAGCTCCACGGCAAGCGCGTCGGCTTCGAGGCCAGGCTGGCCCGGCTGCGCGCCGAGCAGAACAACGCGACGGAGATCGACTTTCCCGATGATCTCAAGATGGCCGGAACGCCGATTGCGCAGGAGGTGATCAGAGCGGAACGCAAGCTCTTCCAGGCGCGCACCCAGGGCTATGACGGGCGCATCAGCATCCAGAAACGTGTCATCGAGCAGCATCAGGCCGAGACCGAGGCGCTTCAGGCCCAGATCGAGGCGACGCGCTTTCAGCGTAGCCTGATCGACGAGGAGGTCCGCGTGGTCGGGGACCTCTACGAGAAGCGCTATGCCAAGCGCAGCCAGCTTGTCGAACTCCAGACCAAGCAGAGCGAGCTTGCCGGACGCAGTGGCGAGGCCGCGGCCCGCAAGGCCAAGGCGGAGCAGGCGGTCGCAGGCGCGCAGCTCGAGATCACCTCGCTCGGCCTCGAACGGCAGAACGAGATCGCCAAGGATCTGCAGGATAGCCAGCTCGCCTTGTCCGAGGTGGTCGAGCGCATCGTCCAGGCTGAGGACGTGCTGCGCCGCCTCGTGGTCATGTCCCCGCAGGAGGGTATCGTCGCCAATATCCGGGCGCGGACCGCCGGAAGTGCGATTGCCGCCGGGGAGGCCATTCTCGACATCGTGCCCGAGCGCGAGCCCCTGATCGTCGAGGCCAAGGTCGATCCGCGCGACATCGACTCGGTTAAGCTCGGTGCCGAGACGCGGGTGCGGCTGACCGCCTTCAATGCGCGGCTGATGCCGCCGCTGATCTCGAAGGTGACCTATGTCGCTGCCGACCAGCTTGTCGATGAGAAGTCCGGCGTCGCCTATTTCATTGTCCGGGCCGAGATCACGCCAGAGAGTCTCGCCCAGAACAAGGTCACCCTTCATGCCGGCATGGCCGCAGAGGTCCTGATCGTGAACGGCTCGCGGCGCGCCGTGGACTATCTGCTGGCCCCCTTCGCCGAGAGCTTCAACCGGGCATTCCGGGAGGACTGAACAGGGGCGGTCGGTGCGAATTTTCGCAGTGAATTCAGCAAAGTAAGAATACGTTTCGATTTATATTTCGAATTTTGAAATTCATTCAATGTATAACGTCTGGCAATTAGAGAATTAACGCCAGTAAATCTTTTCGCGCCATAATATTGTCACAACAAATCTCTTGCTGCATCGCACATATTCGGTAGGCTTAGCTCCGTTGAGCAATGACGAGTCATCTGATCGTCATTGGGGCGGCGCCGTTTTGCGAGGTGTTTTGGCGAATGCGCGCCGAGACCCTCGGGGCGCCTCAGTTCATTTCCAGGAGGTGACTATGGCCACGATAGAAGGCAGCGCGTTCGACGACTTCTTGATCGGGACACGGTTCAGCGATGTGATTCATGCCGGTGCCGGCGACGACGTCGTCAAGGGCGGCCATGGAGCAGACGTCCTGTTCGGCGAAGACGGCGACGATGTCCTCTTCGGCGACCAAGGCGATGACGTCATCTTCGGTGGCGAGGGGCGCGATATCCTCTTCGGCGGTCAAGGCGACGATGTCCTTTCCGGCGACGAGGGCAATGATCTGCTCTCCGGCGGCCAGGGGGATGACGTGCTCATGGGTGGCGAGGGGAACGATCTGCTGCAGGGCGACTCCGGCAACGACGTTCTCATCGGTGGCGAAGGGAACGATATCCTCCAGGGCGGCTCCGGCAATGACGTGCTCGAGGGTGGTCTCGGCAACGACCTGCTCCAGGGCGGCTCGGGCAACGATGTCCTGATGGGCGGCGAGGGTAACGACATCCTCCAGGGTGGTTCGGGCGACGACCTGCTCTTCGGCGGGGAGGGCAACGACATCCTGTCCGGCGGTGCCGGCAACGACGTCTTCGTCTTCGAAGGGGGCGGCGGCAACGATCTCGTGCTCGATTTCGATGCCGGTCACGACATGTTGCAGATCGCCTCCGACATCAACGGCACCGGCGTTACCTCGGCAGACGACCTCGCCGCGCGGACGACGACGGTCAACGGCAATGCGGTTGTCGATCTCGGCAACGGCGATTCGCTCACTCTCGTCGGCGTCACCGCCGAGGACGTCCAGAGCGATCCGAACTCCTACTTCACCGTCGCGTAACGACCTCGCGACGCCGGCTACTCCCGGCCGGCGTCGCACCCTGACACGTCGGAAGTTGAGCCATGTTGACGATCACGACGACCCAGTTGGTCGGAGACCAAAACTCCAATCCCGAGTTGCTGCGGCTCTGTGGTTCCGTGTTCCTGCTGAGCTGGAGCCTCGACGGACCGCTCGCTGATCGGCAGGTCGTATCGCTGGCAAGCCGGGAGCGGCGCGTTTCCTCCGCCTCGCTGACGCTGGGTCTGGGCGACGGGCGCACCCGGATCGTCTCTGTCTTCCGGCATTCCGGCCATGACGAGATCGTCGCGACCTTGTCCGGTGGCAATCTCGGTCCGGATCAGGCCGTCTCCTTCGATCCCGAATTCGTGCATGCAATGGCGGAGGCGCCCGAGATTCTGCGCGAGCTGACGCCGGCCGCGAGGATTGCGCTGGCAAACGCCCTGATCGCGACCTGGCCAACCCTGTTCAACCTGCGGGAGACGACCGCCTATCTCGCCTTCCTGCGCCAGTTCCTGCTCGCACTTTCCCGCAAACCGACGCCTGTGTTGCCGGTCGCTGCGCTGCCCGACGGCAAGATCCTTCTTGAATCCTCGGTGCCCGGGCGCCTCGACGCGATCAAGGTGGCATACTGGCTCGGCCCCGCAAGCCTGACGCGTATCGCTGCGAATCCGAGGCTCGGCAAACCTGACCGGAGTGCCCGCCGCTCGCTGCACCTGGTCCTTGATGAGCCCCAGCCGCGCGGAGCGGGGCTGCTCGTCCTGCAAAGCGATGTCGGGTTGATCGTCCGGGCCCTTCCCGAGCGCGCCACGGCGCCGACGCTTGGCCGCTGGTGGGCCGGGAAGGCCAGTGAGCGCGACGATCTGCGCAGCTGGCTCGTCGAGCAACTGGCCGGCCAGTCCGAACAGGGGCGCCTGCTCGCGATCGAGATGCAGAGGCGACTGCCCTTGCCGGTCCAGAGCGTCCGTCGTCACGACGACCTGCCCTCGGCCGAGCTCGATCTCGCCGTCTCGACCTCCGCCGGCCTGCTGCTCGGTGGTTGGTACCGCGACCTGGACGGCTTGCTCGATCAGATCCTCATACACCGCAGCACCGGCGCGCCGAGCCCGATCGGTGACCGGATCGCGCGGTTCCGGGCCGTGATGGCAGAGCCCGGCGGCGACAACCGAGCCGTGACCGGCTTCCTGGGTCTCGTGCCCGACTATGCCGGCGGCGCTCCTGTCCTGCAGCCGCGCTGCGCGCTGAAGCTGCGATCGGGGACCACGCTTTTCCTGCGCCCGGCGCCGCAGCCCGCCGACATTGCGACCATCCGCGCCCGGGCCCTGGCCTCGATCCCGCCGCAGCATCTCACGGCTGAAATCCTGCAGCAGAGCCTCGCTCCCGTGCTTGCCGCGTGCCAGTCCGCGCTGCGCGACAGCCTGCCGGAGCCACGTGTGCGGACGATCGGCTCCTTGCCGGACCGGCCGAGTGTCTCGGTCGTGGTCCCGCTCTACCGGGTCTATGACTTTCTGCGGATCCAGGTGTCAGCCTTTGCGGCTGATCCCTGGTTCGTCGAGAAGGCCGAGCTGATCTATGTGCTCGATTCCCCCGAGCATGAGGCTKAGGTCGCGCATCTGCTCGGCGGCCTGCACCTTGCCTATGGCCTGGCGATCCAGCTCGTGGTGATGGGCCGCAATGGCGGTTTCTCGGCCGCCTGCAATGCCGGGGCCGAGGCGGCGCGTGGCGATGTGCTCGCCATGGTCAATTCGGATGTGATCCCGAGCGAGGCCGGCTGGCTGCCCGCGCTGGCGCGCAAGCTCGACCGGCGCGGGCGTGTCGGCGCAGTCGGGCCGAAACTGCTCTATGACGACGGCTCGCTGCAGCATGCCGGCCTCCTTTTCAAGCGGGACCGTCACGGCGTCTGGCTCAACCATCATTACTTCAAGGGCATGCCGGGCAGCTATCGGCCCGCCAATGTCGAGCGGCTCGTACCCGGCGTCACCGKTGCCTGCATCGTGCTGCCGCGTGCGCTCTTCAACGAGGTCGGTGGCTTCGACGACAGCTATGTCATCGGCGACTACGAGGATAGCGACCTCTGCCTGAAGATCCGGCAGGCCGGCTTCGGTATCAAGTATGTGCCGTCCGTCGCGCTCTACCATCTCGAGCGCCAGTCGATCTCCAAGAGCCTGGATTACACCCGCGGCGTTGCCTCGCAGCACAATGCCTGGCTGCAGACGGGCCGCTGGGACGCCCAGATCGAAGCGCTGATGGCCGATGAATCGGCTCTGCCGCGCAAGGCCGCGCCCGCGCGCGATCCCGACATTCTTCCCCGCACCGTCCTCAGGAGGGCAAGCGCTGCATGACGGCGACCCTGGCACTGCGTCCCATAGAGCCCAGCCCGGGCGCGATCCTCAGCCCCCCCGGCAAGGAATTCGACTGGCTGCTCGACCATATCCGTACCAACCGCTTCCTGCCGCATCCGCCGGCCGAGAACATTTTTGTCGGTGACGGCGACTACCGCGAGATCGGCGCGGAATTCCTGGGCCATTACGTCCGGATCGGCCGCCTGAAGCCGACGGAGCGTGTCTTCGACATCGGCTGCGGCATCGGCCGCATGGCGGTGCCGCTGACGCAGTATCTCGATCCGTCGAAAGCGAGCTATGACGGCGTCGACCCCGTGATGGACGGCATCCTCTGGTGTGCCCAGACGATCACGCCGGTCTACCCACGCTTCCGCTTTCAGCGGCTCGACATCGCTCATCCCCTCTACAATCCGCAGGGTTCGCTGCCCGGCACCGAAGTCGCTTTCGGCTTCGCGAACCAGAGCTTCGATTTCATCACGATGGTCTCTGTGGCGACGCATCTGCCGCCGGAGGAACTGACGGTCTACCTCAAGGAGGCCTCCCGCCTGCTTGCGCCGGGCGGACGCCTGTTCCTGACCGCCTTCGCCATTGACGGGCAGCCGACGGGACAGGAACGCCTGAAATTCAAGCGCTGGCGTGATGGGCCGGGCTGGTACGCGATCGAGGAGGCACCGCTCGCTGCCGCCGGCATCGAGGAGGAGTTCCTGATCGCGCAGACGCAAGCTGCCGGGCTGCTCGTCGAGAGCCTTGGACGCGGCCATTGGCGCGGCATCAACGCACCACATTACCAGGACGTGCTGATCGCGACCAAGCCGGAGCGCAGCCGATGAGCCGCCGCATCCTCGTCGTCGCGCATAACCATCCCGATCTGCATCCCGGTGGCACCGAGATTCTGGCTCATGACCTCGCCGGTGGTTATCGCGAGCAGGGCTGCGACGTGCTCTTCCTCGGCGCGACCAACGCGATCCACCGTGAGGCGCATCCCGGCACGGCCTTGCAGGCTACCGGAACCGATGGCGATGTCCTGCTGTGGAGTGGCCATTTCGACCGCTTCTATCTCAGCCAGATCGATCACTACGGCACACTCCAGGATCTCGCCAGCCTGCTTCAGGAATACCGGCCGGATGTGATTCACATCCACCATCTCGTGCTGATCGGGGCCGAGTTCCTGACGCTGGCGCGGCGCCTCCTGCCGGCGGTGAAGATCGTGATGACGCTGCATGACTATTACCCGATCTGCCATAATGACGGGCTGATGGTGCGGCCGACCGACAAGGAGCGCTGCACCGCGGCCTCTCCGACACGCTGCCGGGGCTGCTTTCCCGGAATCGGCTCCGACCGCTTCCTGCTGCGCGAGCGCTTCCTGAAGACCCATCTTGCAGCGGTCGATCAGTTCGTCGCGCCGAGCCGCTTCCTGCGCCAGCGCTATGTCGACTGGGGGCTGGCGGGCGACCGCATCGACGTCATCGAGAACGCGCGCCCGGCTCGCGAACCGGCACCGCACCGGGCCAAGCGCGGGCCCCGCGCCAGCTTCGGCTATTTCGGCAACGTCAATCCCTGGAAGGGGGTGCTGGAGCTGGTCAAGGCAGCCTCGCTGCTCAGTGCCTCGGGCCTGCGCGGCTTCGAAGTGCGCATCCATGGCGGGGCCCCGTTCCAGAGCGAGGCCTTCATTGCGGAGTTCGAGGCGGCGCTCGCGGCCTCGGACGGCATGGTGACCCATTGCGGCCCCTATCATCGCGAGGAGATGCCGGAGCTGATGGCCGAGATCGATTGGGTGGTGATGCCCTCGATCTGGTGGGAGAATGCCCCGCTCGTCATCCAGGAGGCGTTCCAGCACCGCCGCCCCGTCATCGCCAGCGGTATCGGTKGCATGGCCGAGATGGTGCGGGACGGCATCGACGGGCTGCATGTCCGCCCGGGCGATCCGGCCCAGCTTGCCCGCACCTTGCGGCGCGCGGTCGAGGAGAAGGGCCTGTGGGATCGCCTCGTCGACGGCATCCGGCCCCAGCCGACCATCGCTGAATGCACCGCGGCGCATCTCGCGCTGTTCGACAGGCTCACACTCGCGGAGGCGGCATGACGGTCATGCGCGATCCCGACGGAACCGAGCGGCTGCCCAATGTCGTGCCGGCGCGCCTCAATGGCCGTGTCGATGCCCTCGACGGCAACCGCCTGCATGGCTGGATCTGGGATGAGACCCGTCCCGAGGAGCGGCTCAAGGTCCGGCTCAAGCTTGATGGGCGGGTTGCGATGGAAGCCGTCGCCGACCAGAGCCGCATCGACCTTCGCCGCAACGGCATTGGCGACGGGCGCCATGCCTTTGCGATGGAACTCGATGACACGCTGGTCGCAGCCCGCGATCGACTGAGCATCGTCGGCGTCTCTCCGAGCACGGATGTCGAGCTCGAGCTCAGATTGCCGCCGCCGGCCGAGCTCGCAGCCGAGGCTGCGATCGCGGTGCCGCTTGCGCGCTTCTTCGATCGCGTCGAGGCGTTGATCGCGCTCAACCGGCGTGGGCAGCTCGCCCAGAAGGAACTCGTCGAGAAACTCGACGAGATGACGACGCGCATGGCAGGCAGCGGTGTACAGCGCGACGAGGCCGCGGAGGCCGCGCGCGCCGACCATATTTCCCAGCGCCTGGCCGAGCTCGATGTCTTCCAGCTCCGTTTCGATGCGACGCTACGCAGCTTCGACGAGCGCCTGGTCACGATCCGCAAGGAGGCGCAGCGCCCGATGCGGCAGGCGACCATCCTGCTCGGCTCGCTCTCCGGGCTCGCCGCGCTGATGTCTTTCGTGACCCTGACCCTGATCCTGCTGGACCGGTGATGCGATGAGTGAAGTGATCGTCCCCGATCAGACCCGGATCAGCCCGGCGCCGACCGTCGCCTGGACGCCGCTCGGCGAGAACGCCATCCTGATCATGAGCACCTGCGACGCGATGCCGGGCAAGGTGCCTGTCGCCGTCGACGGCAATCCGCGCAACAAGGCCGAGACCATGGCGCTGACCTGGCGCCGGCCGCAGGCCGAAGCCTCGGCAGCCATCGGCTTCCTTTGCCTCGCACCCGCGCCCGCGACCGACCGCTCCGGTTCCGGCGCCCTGCTGCTCGGTCGCCCCGGCCGGCCGCTGCGCCTCGTGCTGGCGTCGAAGCCGCTGCCGCTGCAATCCTTCCTTGCCGGCCTTGCCGAGGATTCGGGGCAGGCTTTCCCGATGGTTGTCGACGGGCTCCTGGAGATCCTGCTCGCCGGAAAACCCAATCCACGCCGCCTGCGCGCAGCCTCGATGCTGCTCCAGTCGATCGCCAAGCCCGGCGGCTTCGTCGAGGTCATGGGGCCGATCGACGACGGTGTTTTCATTCAGGGCTGGACCTCCGATTTCACGGCAGGCCGGACCAAGCTGCTGATCGCCCATGGCGGGCTGTCCTTCGCCGTTCTGGAGGCAGGAACCTTCGAGCGCGACGATCTTGCCGACGGCGCGCGAGGCTTCTTCGGCCTGCTGGAAGAATGCCAGATCCGCCATCCCAGCGAGATCGAGCGGCTGTTCTTCCGCGCCACGGATGGCTGGCGCGCGCTCGATGTCTATGAGCGCCATGTCCTGCTCGAACCGATCACGGTTCCCGGCCATTTGCGCGACGGGCTGCAGCGCGGCAGCGCGCCGCAGGCGACGTCMGACAAGCTCCGGCGTGCCTCGCAGCGCTTCGATGGCCGGGACACGGTCGCATTGCTGGAGGCGCCGGTGCGGGCCGGCATCGACGACGCGACCATCGTGGAGGGCACCGGCACCCTGATCATCGGCTGGCTGTTCGATCCGGACCGTCATGTCAGCGCGGTGACGCTGCGCTCCGGAAGCCAATCCTGCGTGCTCGACCGCGTCTGGACACGCGTGTCGCGTCCGGACGTCGCCGATGCCTTTGCAGGCGATCCGCGCTTTGCCCATATGCTCGGCGGCCGGCGCAACAGCCACGGCTTCATCGTCTTCGCACCGAAGCTCACGCCTGAGCCCGGCCAGCCGCTCTATCTCGAGTTCGAGATCGAGGGATCCGGCCCTGCCTTCCTGCCCCTGGAGGCCGGGCGCGGCCAGCCGCGGCGGACGCTCGAACGCGTCTTCGCGCTGCTTGATCCGAAATCCTCGACCGCAGCCTCGGTGGTCGAACGCCAGATCGCTCCCGCCTTGCAGGCCGCCGAGATCGCCCCGCCGCGCGTGATCGAGACCATCGATATCGGCGCCTTCAAGGCTGATGCGAATCTGGGGCTGGTGATCGGCCTCGACCATCGCCAGCGCGAGCTCTCCTCGCTCTTCGCCCTGCTCGCGATCGACCCCGAGATACGCCCGGTGCCTATCGTGCTCGCGGTCCCCGGCGAGAGCTTTGACCGGGTCGGTGCCGAGGCACGCCGGCTTGCTCGCTTCTACGGCCTMGCCGTGCGGCTTGCGCTCGTCGATGGGGTCGAGGACGCCTGCGACGCGATGGAGGCCGGCGCGCGCGCCTGCCGCTTCCAGACCATCGCGTTACTCTCGGGGGCCGCGCAGATCCGCATGCCCGGTTGGCTTGGCCGGCTCGAGCGCGCCTTCAAGGCGCGTGGCGGACAATGCGTCGCGAGCCCCACGCTGCTTTTCGAAGACAACTCGATCCGCTGGGCCGGCGCCTGGATGGAAGGGGAGGGGCCGAGCCGGCGTGTCTTCAATCGCTTCGTCGGCTATCCCCTGGAGGCGATCGGCAATCTMGGTCCGATGGAAGTCGCGGCCGGCGCCACCGAATGCTGTGTGATGTCGCGCGCCGCCTTCATCGAAGCCGGGGGCTTCGCCCGCAACTACTTCACGACGGCCGAAAAGGGCCTCGATCTCTGCCTGAAGCTCAGGATGAACGGCTTCCCCTCGCTCTGGGTGCCGGAGGTCGAGGTTTACGTCGTCGATGATGGCGAGATGGCGCGGCCGCATCTGGTCTCGCTTGCCCAGCTCGCCGACCGCTCCAGCTTCGACCGTCGCTGGGCGCTGGCCGTTTCGAACATGCGAGGATGATGATGCGCGTACTCGTCGTGTCCCATGGACACCCGACCCTGTCTCTCGGCGGCGCCGAAATCGCCTCCTACAATCTGCACAAGGGCCTGCAGGCAAGCGAAGGCCTCGACGCGCATTACCTTGCCCGTGTCGGCTCGCCGACGCCGCGTCACGCCGGTACGGCACTGATGAGCCTGCGCCAGCGCGGCGGCGAGCTACTCTACTACGCCGAGGAATACGATCACTTCCTGCTCTCGAACCGGAACACCGAGGAGATTGAGCGCGATTTCGTCCGCGTGCTGCGCGACCTGAAGCCGGATGTGGTGCATTTCCACCATTTCATCGGGCTCGGGCTCGAATGCCTGTTCGCGGTGCGGGACACGCTGCCCGACGCTCTCATCGTGGTGACCTTCCACGAATATCTCAGCATCTGCCATCATCACGGCCAGATKGTGAAGACCGGCGCTTTCAAGCTCTGCTACCGGGCCTCGCCGACCGATTGCAATGCCTGCTTCCCGGATATCGCGCCCGGCCGCTTCCTGGCGCGCGAGACCTTCATCCGGGGCATGCTCAATCTCGCCGATCATTTCATCTCGCCGAGCCGCTTCCTGGCCGAGCGCTACCAGGATTGGGGCCTCTCGGCCGATCGCTTCTCGGTGATCGAGAACGGCATCGACGTTGCCGAGGTCRCACCGCCCCGGCCCTTGCCGGACAAGACGGCACGGCGTTCGCGCTTCGCCTATTTCGGCCAGCTCACGCCCTACAAGGGGGCGGATGTGCTGATCGATGCGGTCACCCGCATCCCGGAAGCCGTCTGGGGTGAGGATTCCATCCTGCTCGTCTATGGCGGCAATCTCGAGCGCCAGCCCGAGGCCTACAAGAAGAAGTTCGCCGAACTCGTCGAGAATGCCGGCCGGCGGGTGCGTTTCTGCGGTGCCTTCCAGAACCACGAGATGCCGAACCTGATGCGCTCGGTCGACTGGGTGGTGATGCCCTCGGTCTGGTGGGAGAACTCGCCGATCGTGATCCAGGAGGCCTATTTCCACGGCCGCCCGATCCTTTCGAGCAATATCGGTGGCATGGCCGAGAAGATCGTCGACGAGGTCAACGGCCTGCATTTCCGCTCGGGCAGCTCGGAGGATCTGGTCGACTGCATGACGCGCGCCCTGAGCGAGCCCGATCTCTGGTCGCGCCTGCGCGCCGGGATCACCCGTCCGCTCACCCATATCGACTGCGCCGCCCAGCATATCGCGCTCTACCAGCGCCTGATCGAGCAGCGCGGCATGCCGGTTCCGGCCAGCCGCGCGGCCACGCCGATGATCGCCTGATGCCAGAAGAAGCCGACACGAAAACCAGGGGAGACAGAACCATGGCCCGCATCCTCGTCATGATCCCATCGGGAGAGGTCTACGACCATGACAATGTGCGCTGGTACCAGCACGCGGATCTCGCGAGCCATATCAACCACTACCATAATATCGGCGACGCCTTCGTCTTCGACTCCTCGTTGAAGCTGCTGAATTTCGAGAAGCTCGACGTCCTGCCGATCGCCAATCCGGACATGGCGCTGATCGACCGGTTGAACGCGGAATACGACTACGTCTTCCTGCGCGGTTCGAACTATGTCCATGCCGAGATGGAATGGAACCAGACGGCTGATGTGCTGCGCCGGCTAAAGATACCGGTCATCGCCTTCGGCATTGGCGCGCAGGCGCCGGTCAGCGGCAAGCTGGAGCTCAGCGAGGACACCAAGACCGTGCTCAGGCTGATGGCGGATTCGACCGCCTCGCTCGGCGTGCGCGGCACCTATTCGGCCGAGATTCTCAACGAGATCGGCATCAAGAATGTCCGGATCATCGGTTGCCCCACGGCGTTCCGCGCCAACAGGCCGGATCTCGCGATCAAGTTGCCTGCGCTCGACAGCGTGAAGAAGGTCGGCATCACGCTGCGGCGCGAGGTCTCGCCGACCTATGCGCAGGACATCAAGCGCTACCTCACCTTCCACCGCGACCTCGTGAAGTCGCTGGCGGGCCGGTTCGAGGCGACGCTGATGGCGCAGGGCGAGATCGAGGAGAAGAAACTCGCGCTGGGAACGCCGGAGCAGAAGGAGGAGGCGATGGCGGCGCTGCGCGGAAACGAGTGGGCCACCTCCTGGTACCTCGATGAGGCGATGGAGGCGCTCTATCGCGGCCGGATGTTCTATTCGGACGTGGTTGCCGATTACGAGAATCTCGTACGCAGCCTCGACCTCGTGCTGGGCTACCGGCTGCACGGCAACCTGATGGCGCTCGCCAACGGCACGCCCTCGATCTACTTCACCTATGACAGCCGCACGGTCGAGTTCGCCGAGACCTTCCAGATCMCGAGCTTCGACGTTTTCTCCGGCCAGGATTTCAGGCTGGAGGAGCATTGGGATCAGGCGCGGTTCGACCGCTTCAACACGACCTATGCCCAGGTCTACGCCGCGATGCGCGACTTCCTGGTCGAGAACAAGGTCGACACCAAGATGCGCGCCCCGGCGGTCAGGGCGGCGGTCGCCCCCGCCATTCCCGAGGCCGAACGAAAGGTGGCCTGATGGTGGAACGCACCATCCTTGCGGCCACGCTGGCGGCCTTGCCGCTGCTCGCCGTTCCGCACCTGTCATTTGCGCAGGCTCCCGGCTATCGCGTCGAGATCGTTCCCGGCGCCACGGAGGAGACCGTCTACGCCTGGTCGCGCCAGCGCTGCGAGGAATGGCATATTCCAGACGCGCCATTGCGGGCCTTCCGCAATCAGAACGGCGCGGTGGTCGCCTTCGCCAGCAATTACCGCAACCGCGCCATGGCCGGCCCCAGCCTCGACCGGATCGGGATTTCCTGTTCGGTCTCCTTCGAGGCCAAGAGCAGTCCGGACCCGAGCGAGTTCAGCGACAAGAACTGGCTGACCGCGACATGGACCAGCGACGGTCGCGACGTCTTCGGGCTGATGCATGCGGAATACCATGCCGACCGCTACGGCAATGCCTGCCGCTTCAAGGACAGGATGAGCTGCTGGTACAATGTCGTAACGGCAGCGCATTCGACTGATGGCGGGCGCCATTTCAGCGCAGAGCCGCGCCAGCTCGTCGCCGCGCCGGCGTTCCGCCAGGATGTCGGCCAGGGGCGCCATCGCGGTTTCTTCAACCCGTCCAACATCATCGAGCGGGACGGCGCCTGGTATGCGCTGATCGCGACCACCGGCGGCGAGGGCCAGAAGGGTGGCGTCTGCCTGTTCCGCAGCACCGACATCAAGGATGCCGCCTCGTGGCGGGCCTTTGACGGCACCGACTACACGGTGCGCGCGGTCGATCCCTATCGCGAGGACCTGTCGCAGGCGAAGCCCTGCCAGCCGCTCAAGGGACTGCCGACCACGGTCGGCTCCGTCACGAAGCACGAGCCGAGCGGACTTTATCTGGCGGTGCTCCATCTCGGTCCCGACCCCAGCCAGGGGATCGCGGGCGGCCGCGTCGCCTATAGCTGGTCCGCGGATCTGCTGCGCTGGTCGCCGCTGCAGACGCTCGTCGTGCATCCGACGATGTGGAGCAAGAACTGCGCTGACACGACCCGCTACGCCTATGGCGCGGTTGCCGACCCCGACTCCACCTCGCGCAATTTCGAAACGACCGGGGACGAGGCGTTCCTGTTCATGACCCGGATGCGGGTGAAGGACTGCAAGCTCGGTCCCGAGCGCGACCTCGTCCGCGTCAAGATTCACATCGTGAAGGACCAGCCTTGAAAATTCTGCGTGCCACAACGAACGAGATCGTCGTCTCCGTCGCGAGGCGTCCCGATGGGGCCTGGCCGGCGCTGCGCCTGCGGCTCGACGGCCAGGATTATGCGACGATCCAGCCGGGCGCGGTGATAACCGGCGATGCCGTCGTCGCCGAGCTCACCATCCCGCTGCCCAGGCTCGCGGACGGTCGGCCGCGCGAGATTGCGGTGCTCGATGCCGAGAGCGGCAAGATCGCGCCCGGCTCGGGCCTCGCCCCGATCGCGACCGAGAAAAAGCTGCGCGCACTGGTGATCTACCCGGCCGGAGAGGTCTACGAGCACGACAAGGTGCGCTGGTACCGGGCACCGATGGAGAAGCTACTCTCCGACTATTTCAACATCGGCGACATGATCGTCTTCGACTCGACGCTCAAGCTGCTKCGCTATGCGCATCTCGAGCCGATGAAGATCATGAATCCGACAGAGGCCGATATCGAGCGCTATGCCAGCGAGTTCGACTACGTCTTCGTCCGCGGCTCGAATTTCATCCATGAAAAGATGGAGTGGTTCCGTGCCGTCGAGGTGCTGGAGAAGGTCAAGCTGCCGGTCTACGCCATCGGCGTCGGCGCGCAGGCGAGCCAGAACCGCGCCATTGAACTGCCGGACGCCTCGAAGCGGTTCTGGCAGATCGTTTCCGACCGCTGCGCCGCCATTGGCGTGCGCGGCGCCTTCAGCGCCGAGACGCTGCGCCATAACGGCATTCGCAATGTCGAGGTGGTCGGCTGCCCCTCGATCTTTCGGACCCRCAAGCGCGATCTMGCCATCCGGGTTCCGGACCAGCGCGAGATCCGCAAGGTCGCCTTCAGCCTCAGGCGCGAGGCGGACAAGAGCTATACCGCCGACCCGGAGGCCTATCTGCGCAACCAGAAGGCCGCGCTTCTCAAGGTCGATCGCCAGAGCGAGATGGTGATGTCCTCGCATGGCGAGCAGGAGGAGAAAGCCTTCTTCCTGCGCGACGAGAAGGCGATGGAGAAGGCGGTGGCCGAGTTCGTTCACACCGGCTGGTGGAGCGGCGCCGATGATGCGGCGATGCGCCGGATCTACGAGAAACAGCTTTTCACCTTCTTCGATGTCGAGCGCTATGACGCGTTTGCGCAGGGGCTCGATCTTGCGGTCGGCTACCGCGTCCACGGCGTGCTGCCGGCGGTGGCGCAGGGCGTGCCGGGCGTTCTCGTCGCCTATGACACGCGCAGCCAGGAGCTGGCCGAGACCCTGAAGATCCCTGTCGTGCCGGAGTCCGCCCTCGCCGAAGGCGGGTGGCGAGCCGTCTATCAGGAAGCGCAGCTCAACACGCTMGCGAAGAGCTATGCCGCCTCCTACGACCGCATGCGTGACTTCCTCGACAGGAACGGCGTTCCCCACCGGATGTGAGGCTGACCCGTTGTCCTGAACCCTGATTGTTGAAGGGGGAGGGCGAGCTTCCCCGCAGCGCGTAAGCTGTGGGGGCGCCTGAACCGAACACCCTGAAAGAGGTCGGCGGCATGGTGTCGACGGCCAGGAGCGGCAGGAGCAGACCATGAAGATCGAATACGACGCGGGCACCGCGCTCACGATCATGCGCGGCAATCCGGTGCGCGGCTGGATCTCGGGCAAGCCCGAGCGCATGGCCAAGGAGCGACTGACGACCGGCAACTATCTCTCGGTCGAGCATAAGCCGAAGTTCCAGATCGATCCGGCCTGGCCGATTTTTACGATGGGCTCCTGCTTCGCGCGCGAGGTCGAGAACGTCCTGATGATGCGTGGGCTGTCGCTCCTGCTCGAAGGCCATGGCGTTCCCGCTGAGCATTTCGAGAGCTGGAACGAGGCGACGGGCCGCGGCGGTGGTGCGGCGCGCGGAAGTTTGAGTCGCGGCGCGCTCAACAAGTACTCGGTGCGGTCCATGACGCATGAGCTCAAGCGCGTCCTGCTCGACGAACCCTATCCGAATGAAGGGCTGATCGAGCTTGCCCCTGACCAGTGGTTCGATCCGCACGCCAGCGGCCTGAGATTGCTCGACCAGCAGACCGCGCTTGCCAACCGCAAGCGCCTGACGGCCGCGACCTCGCGAATCAGGGACGCGCGGATCTGTTTCTTCACGCTCGGGCTGACCGAGACTTGGCTCGACTCCGAGACCGGGCTCGCCATGAATATCCACCCCGGCCCGACCTGGCTCTCGCGCATGCCCGAGCGCTTCCGCTTCGTCGACTACGGCTATGAGGCGACCTTGAACGACATGCTCGGCGCGATCACGCTGATCCGCGAGCACTGCCATCCGGAGATGCGTTTCATCGTCACCGTTTCGCCAGTGCCGCTAGGCGCGACGTTCAAGGATGCCGACGTCATCGTGGCCAACAGCGCCTCGAAATCGGTGCTGCGCGCCGTCGCCGAGGAGCTCTACCGGCGCTTCGATTTCGTCGATTACTTCCCGAGCTACGAGATCGTCCTGAACTCGCCGCGTGCCATCGCTTTCGAGGAGGACCAACTCCATGTCGCCCGCAAGATGGTGGCGACGGTGATGGAGACCTTCGAGCGCAGCTATCTCGGTCAGACGATCGGCGCGACTGCCAGCCCGGCGCTGGTCTGACGCAGACTCACCGGGAACAGGGTCAGTCCGTCCCCGTCCACACGGTGGTTATCGCGTCGATATCGGGGCGCCGGCGCTCGGTCGGCGCTTCCTTCGCCGTGCCGATATGGACGAGGCCCGCGAGCTTCTCGCCGCTCGAAAGCCCGAACAGGGCGTGCACGCCGGGGCTGTAGGCGGCCCAGCCGGTGAGCCAGTTCGCGCCGAAGCCAAGCGCGTGGGCTGCGGTGAGCAGGTTCATGCAGACCGCCCCGGCGGAGAGATCCTGCTCCCAGACCGGGACGCGCGCCTCGGGGTCGCTTTTGCTGACGACCAGGACGATCAGGGGCGCATAGGTCAGCGAGCGGCCGATGATCCCGGTGAATTTCTCACGCTTCTCGGCATCCATCGCCGCGTTCTCGGTGGCATAGAGCCGCGAGACACGCTCGCTTGCCCGTTTGCGCGCTTCTCCCGCAAGCACGATGAAGCGCCAGGGTTCGAGCACGCCATGATCGGGCACGCGGGCGGCGATCGTCAGGATGCGGGCCAGCGCTGCAGCATCCGGGCCCGGCTCGCTGAGCATCGTCATCCCGACCGAGCGGCGCGTTTCGAGCAGGCGCAGCAGCGTCTCGCCATCCCCGGGCGCTGCGGCAAGGGCCGCCTGGCTCTGGTTCATGTCCTCACGTCCTCGATCGTTGGCGCTTTCGCGCGTGCCCGCGCTTGAAGCATCGGTCCGAAAAGTGGATTGCGGCCTTCGGGAAAGCCGATGCAAACCCGAAGACTCAGATCACCGATGATCTAAGCCCGGCCGGCAACCTCGACCAGCCTCAGATCGGCGATCGGCGCCGGTCTTGCCAGACGCGCCAGGGCCACCTGCAGGGCGTCGATATCCTGCTCCGGGCTCGGCMGCCAGCCGCATGGACAAGCGTCCTCATGGCGATGGRCATCGGAGACCTCGCGATAGATCGAGCCGATTGCCTCGGCGGCGAGCCGCATCACGGTCATCGGGGCGAGCTGGGAATCGTGCAAGGCGTTGCAGAATGCCGTCATAACCACCTGCCGCAGCGCGGCGCGGGCGGCCTCGGTGTTCTCGTCATGGATCAGTTCAAGCGGCACGGTGGGCGTCCTCCCGCCGATGGTTGGGTTTCTCACCTTGGGCGGGACCGAGCGGCTGCGCCGATCCCTCGATCGCAGCAGTCAGCAGGTCGACGAGACGCTGCATCCGCGCCGGCAACGCCTGATAGGCGGCCGGGCTTGCATTGGCGGGGCCCTTTGCGAAGGCGAGCGCCCGACGCAGTTCGAGCGTGGTCGCCTTGGTCCGCAGCGTTTCCTGGATGATGAGTTCGTCGCTCCGGCCGATTGCCGCAACTACGTCCCCTGCAGAAATCTCGCCCATCTCGTTGCCTCGCCGTGACCGATTCTTACATGGCGAAATTCAGTAGGCGCGAGGGGGTTGTAGTGCAACGTATTGTTTTCATTGAATAAATAGAACAATTCGAAACTGCGGGGTGGCATCGGTGCCGCAAGGTCAGAATCATTCAGCCTTGGTTCATCGAGCGCAGGATAGGCGCCATGCTGRCAGGCGTGTGCGGCAATCGGGAAAACCCGGGCGTGGACGTGTGTTGTTCCGATCCGGGGGGATCATCGTTCTTGCTGAAGTCAGTCGAAGCGCCTGGCATTGCCGAAAGCCTGCCCTCCGATCGGCAGGTCGCCTGGCGCTTTGCCGGCTTGACCGGCGGTTTCTGGCGTGGAACGACCCGTGGCAAGGCCTGGTTCTGGACGCTGTCGCTGGCGGCATCGATCATCTTCAGCGTCTTCGTCAATGTCACCGTCAATCGCTGGAACGGCTGGTTCTTCGATGCGCTGGAGAAGAAAGACACGGAGAGCGCGCTGACCGCCATGGCGGTCTTTCCGGTGCTCGCGCTCATCGTCGCCGGTATCGGCGTCGCCATCCTGGTCACGCGCGAGACGCTCCAGGTGCACTGGCGGCAATGGGTAACGGCGAAGCTCGCTGACGGCTGGGTTGGAGAGCGACGCTTCTTCCGTCTGAGCCTCTCGAATGACGAGCCGGCCAATCCCGAATATCGCATCGCCGACGATGTGCGCTGGGCAACCGAACCGCTCGTCGATTTTGCCATAGGTCTGCTGTCGGCTTTCATCACCATCGTGATGTTTATCGAGATCCTCTGGGAGATCGGGGGCGCGCTGACGATTCCGGCCGGCTCGGGGGCGATCACCATCCCGGCCTATCTCGTATTGGCGGCAATCCTCTATGCGGTGCTGGTTTCGCTTCTGATCACCGTTGTCGGCCGCCGGCTGCCGCGCCTCGTTGCGGCTCGAAACGAGGGCGAAGCCAAGTTGCGCTTCGCCCTGATGCGCATTCGCGATCATGGCGAGCCGATCGCGCTCGCTCGCGCCGAGGCAGGCGAGCGTCGCGCCGTTGCGCGCACCTATGACAGCCTGGCGCAGCGCTGGCTCGCCATGATCCGCCAGCGCGGCAGGCTGACCTGGATCACCAATGGCAGCGGCGCGCTCGTTCCGGTCGTTCCGTTGCTGCTGGCCGCGCCGAAATATCTCTCCGGCGAGATGTCGCTCGGCGGGGTCGTTCAAGTCGCTGCCGCCTTTGTCGCCGTGCAGAACGCCTTCAACTGGGTGCTCGACAATTTCATGCGCATCGCCGAGTGGCTGGCCGCCGCGCGGCGCGTCAACGAACTGGCCGACGCGCTCGACCGTGTCGAACAGAGCCGGCCGGATGATCATCTGACCGTGAAGCAAAGCCCTGACACTCTGCTGTGTCTCGCGGATGTCACCTTGACCGATCGCGATGGCCGCAACCTGGCCGCCGATCTCAGCTTCTCCCTGCCGGCCGGCGCGACCTTGCATCTTTCGGGCGAACTCGGGCTCGGCAAATCGGCGCTGATCCAGGCGCTCGCCGGTCTCTGGCCTTGGGGCAGAGGCGAGATTTCCCTGCCGGAAGGAGCGCGGGTGACCGTCGTGCCGCACAGCCTGCACCTGAGCGAAGGCAGCCTGCGCACGATTCTTGATACGGCGTTGACCCGTCCAGGCGATGCGCTTGCCGATGCCTTGCGCCGTTACGGGCTCTCTGCGCTCGCCGCGAGCCTCGACGAGCATCGCGACTGGGACAAGCTCCTGGCGACGGGCGACAGGCAGCGCCTGGCGCTGGCCCGCGCCGAACTCGAAGCGCCTGACGTGCTCCTGCTCGACGAATCCACCAGCGCCCTCGAAACCGACACTGCGCTCGAGCTCATCGCCGAGCTGCGAGCCGTGCGGCCCGGCGCCATCATCCTGCTGATGGGCCAGAGCCCTGGCTTTGCGGAGGCCGCCAGCCACCATCTCGTGATGAAGCGGGCCGGCGGCGTGGCGCGGATGGCCAATCCGGATGGCACGCCCGCCCTGCGGGCCAGTGTGGTGGAGCGGGGCCTGACATGACGGTCGTTTCGGTCAGCCTTGCCGCGAAACCCTGTACCTCGGGCCCGACCAAGCCCGCCTTGCCTCATGCCGCAGGTATGACGGACCTGCCTGTAACGGAGCTGATCGCATGCTGAACATCTGGGACGTCTATTGGGGCCTGCGGGTCGAGCAGTGCCCTTGTGACGTGCATTTCGTCGAATGGCTCGAGGAGCAGAGCCTCACCGGCAAGCGCATCTATCATTTCGGGACCGGCGGGCATCACTATATCGGCATCCGCTGCGCCGAGCCGGAGCTCGACTGCACGGTGCTGGGCATCACCGCTTCGCCCAAGGAATATGATGCCTTCGTCAAGCTGGCGACCGAGAACCCCTCGATCACCAAGACCTATTCCGCCTATTTCGGTGACATCTATACCAGCAACGCAAAGCTGCTGCCGCGCTTCGATATCGTCACCCTGTTCCATTCCTGCGAGTTCCGCAGCGAGAAGAACGATGCCTATGGCGCGCTTACCGATCTCGAGGTGATGCAGCTCTTCACCGACCAGACTGACGCCGGCGGCTATATCCTGTTCTATACCGGCTCCTTCGCCTATGCCTCGGCCGAGCCGATCATTGCGGATTGGGCGAAGTCGCGCCCGGTCGAGGAGGTCGGCCTGTTCAAGACGCTGCGCGTTTTCCGCAAGACTGCCTGAGGCAAGCCGCAGTTGCGAACGATTTGGAACGGCGCTAGGGCTGTTGCCATCGTTCACTCGAGAAAGGGGGGCTGCGTGATTACGTTCTTTCGTCACCATCGTCAGCGTGGCCCCGTTCAGGCCCTGCAAGCTGTCTTGCAGGGCTGACCCAAAGACGATCGCTCAACGGTTCTCTTCCGGTCTGCCCTTCGTGGCGGCGCAGCGTCGAGCCTCATGGCTCCGGTGAACTGCGCCTCTCCCAACCCAACGAGCTGACGCCGCACAGGCATCCGGCATCCGCATCCTCAAGGCCGTGGAACGCGCCTTTCCTGGATGCCGGACAACGGCTCGCGCAGTCCAGAGAACGATTATGGCTTTGATCAACGCCCGCAAACTTGGCGTCACGCTCGGTGCGCCGCTCTTTTCCAATCTCAATCTTGCGATCGGGGCGGGAGATCGCCTCGGCCTCGTCGCAGCCAATGGCCGGGGTAAATCCACCCTGCTGCGCTGCCTTGCTGGTTCCCATGAGCCTACGACTGGCGAGATCACGCGGTCGCGCGGACTTCGCGTCGGCCATGTCGAGCAGGAAATTCCCGCCGGGCTGCTGGCGTTGCCCCTCTATGACCTCGTCCGTCGCGCGCTCCCGATGGAGCAGGCCGAGACGGAATCCTGGCGCGTCGACGTTGCGCTGGAGGCGCTCGAAATTCCCGAGGCGCTTCGCCGGCGCCCCCTGTCGCAGCTGAGCGGCGGCTGGCAACGCTTCGCCATGCTGGCCAGCGTCTGGGTGACCGATCCCGACATGCTGCTGCTCGACGAGCCGACCAACCATCTCGACCTCGCCCGGATCAGCCAACTCGAGGAATGGCTGAACGGTCTGCCGCGCGACGTGCCCGTGGTGATCTCCAGTCATGATCGCGCCTTCCTCGACGCGGTGTCCAATCGCACGCTGTTCCTCAGGCTGGAGAGCTCACCGGTCTTCGCGCTGCCCTATACGCGGGCGCGCGCCGCGCTGGATGAGGTCGACGCCTCGGAGGAGCGTCGCTACCAGCGCGAGATGAAGGCGGCGCAGCAGTTGCGCCGGCAGGCGGCGAAGCTGAACAATATCGGGATCAATTCCGGCAGCGACCTCCTCGTGGTCAAGACCAAGCAGCTCAGGCAAAGGGCCGAGCGCCTGGAAGAGGCGGCGAGGCCTGGCTATCAGGAGCGCTCATCGGGCGCGATCAGGCTGGCCAATCGCGGCACGCATGCCAAAGTCCTGGTGACCCTCGACGATCTTTCCGTCGAGACGCCGGATGGGGCGCCGCTGTTCAAGACCGGCAAGCGGTCGATCGCCCAGGGTGACCGKATCGTGCTGCTGGGCCGCAACGGGACCGGCAAGTCGCGACTGATTGGCCTGATCAGGGACGCGATCGCGGAAACCGACGCTGCGCGCATCAAGGTCACGCCGTCGCTTGCTCTTGGTTATAGCAGTCAGAGTCTTTCCGAACTCGCCGATAGCGATACGCCGCACGGCGTGATCACCCGGCGCTTCGATGTCGGCGACCAGCCGGCGCGCAGCCTGCTAGCGGGGGCGGGTGTGTCGATCGACATGCAGAGCAGCCGGATCGGCGCGCTCTCGGGCGGGCAGAAGTCGCGGCTCGCCATGTTGGTCTTGCGCTTGGCCAATCCGAATTTCTACCTGCTCGACGAACCGACGAACCATCTCGACATCGAAGGGCAGGAGGCGCTGGAGGGCGAACTCATGGCGCATGAGGCGAGCTGCCTGCTGGTTTCGCACTGATCGAGAATCGCAAATTGGTCGAGATCGCGCTTCTGGCTGATCGAGAATCGCAAATTGGTCGAGATCGAGGGGCCGGAGGCATTCTTCGCTG
>NZ_JBFTLD010000063.1:0-27941 GCF_056396265.1 Allobosea sp. 05T422_2
CGCCTATTCCATCCCGAAGGAAGGCGCGCTGATGTKGTTCGATTCCTTCGTCATTCCGAAGGATGCCGCCAATCCGGATGCCGCGCTGAAGTTCATAGATTTCGTCAACCGGCCCGAGATGGCGGCGAAGAATTCCGACTTCATCCAGTATGCCAATGGCAATATCGCCTCGAAGCCGCTGCTTTCGGCGGCAGTGCGCGACAATCCCGGCATCTATCCCTCGGAGGCGGTGATGAGCCGGCTCTACACGATCACTCCCTACGATCAGAAGAGCCAGAGGGTGGTCAACCGGCTCTGGACCCGCATCAAGACCGGCAAATGAACGCGCGTGATGCCGGGGCTGCGGCTCCGCTCCKGGCGAAGCGCAAGGCTTCGCCCGGCAGCGTTCGCCGGGCCTTCCAGCCATGGAATGACCCAGCGGCGGAGCCGCTGGTGGTCTTCCGCAATGTCACCAAGCGCTTCGACACGGTGACGGCGGTCGACGACCTGTCGCTCGCGCTCTACCCGCGCGAATTCTTCGCGCTGCTCGGCGCGTCAGGCTGCGGCAAGACCACGCTGATGCGGATGCTGGCAGGGTTCGAGCAGCCGGATGCCGGCGAGATCCTGCTCGATGGCGTCGACATCACCGCCGTGCCGCCGCATCGCCGGCCGATCAACATGATGTTCCAGTCCTATGCGCTGTTTCCGCATCTCAACGTCGGCGACAACATCGCCTATGGCCTGAGACGGGAAGGGCTGCCGCGCGAGGAGATCTCGCGGCGCGTCGCCGAGATGCTGGCTCTGGTCAAGCTCGACGGGCTCGGGAAGCGTCGCCCGGACCAGCTGTCCGGCGGCCAGCGCCAGCGCGTCGCATTGGCACGCTCGCTCGCCAAACGTCCGAAGCTCTTGCTGCTCGACGAGCCGATGGCGGCGCTCGATCGCAAGCTGCGCGAGTCGACTCAGTTCGAGCTGATGGATCTGCAGAGCGAACTCGGCCTCACCTTCATGGTCGTCACACACGACCAGGACGAGGCGATGACCATGGCCGACCGCATGGCGGTGATGAACCATGGCCGGCTCGTTCAGATTGGTCCGCCCGATGAGATCTACGAGGCGCCGACCAGCCGCTACGTCGCGGAATTCGTCGGAGACATCAACATCCTCGAAGGTCGTGTGACATCCGTCGCCGGCGAGATCGTGAGGGTCGAGACGGCGATGGCCGGCGCGGTCGAGCTCGACGAGGAGACGGCCTCGCTTGCCACGGGAGAGACGATCTTCGTGGGCCTCAGGCCCGAAAAGATCACGCTCAGCCATGACGAGCCGGTGCAGGCGGTCAACAAGGTCGCCGGCGAGATCTGGGATATCGGCTATCTCGGCGATTTCACCATGGTGCAGGTCATGGTCGGCGGCGATGACGGGCAATTGCTCAAGGTTGCGCTTGCGAACCGCACCCGCCGGATCGAGCGTCCCTTCGCCTGGGAGGACAGGGTCTGGCTCTCCTGGGATGTTGAGGCCGGGCTGGTCCTGCCGCCATGAGGACGGGGAATGCTTCGGCGCGCCGGCTCGGCCGCCTGGTCGTGGCCGTACCCTATCTCTGGCTGCTGCTGTTCTTCCTGGCGCCCTTTGCGATCGTCCTGCGCATGGCGTTCTCGGACGCCGCGACCGATCTGCCGCCCTATGCGCCGCATTTCCAGGGCTTCTCCCAGCTCGGCGAGTTCATTGCTGCGCTGGACCTCGAGAACTTCAAGCTCCTTGGTGACGACCCGCTCTACTGGCAGAGCTATCTTTACTCCCTGCGTATCGCCGCGCTGACGACGCTGATCGCGCTCGCGATCGGCTATCCCCTGGCCTATGCGATGGCGAGTGCGCCGAGGCGCTGGCAGGGCATCCTGCTGGTGCTGGTCATCCTGCCGTTCTGGACCTCCTTCCTGATCCGCGTCTACGCCTGGATCGGAATCCTGCGGCCTGAGGGGCTGCTCGACATGGTCCTGACGGGCATGGGTGTGACGAGCGAGCCGCTGCGGTTGCTCAACACGGAAGCCGCCGTGCTGATCGGCATGGTCTATTCCTACCTGCCCTTCATGGTGCTGCCGCTCTTCGCGACGCTGCAGAAGCTCGATCGCTCGCTGCTGGAGGCTGCCGCCGATCTCGGTGCCCCGGCATCGACCGCCTTCGCGACGGTGACGCTGCCCCTGTCCATCCCCGGCATCCTGGCGGGTTCGGCGCTCGTCTTCATTCCGGCGGTCGGTGAGTTCGTCATTCCCGATCTGCTCGGCGGCCCCGATACCGTGATGATCGGCAAGGCGCTCTGGAGCGAATTCTTCTCGAACCGCGACTGGCCGCTTGCCTCCGCCGTCGCGGTCGTCCTGCTGTTCGTGCTGGTCGCGCCGCTCGCCTTGCTGCAGCGGGCGCGGCTGACGCGGGGAGGGGCGGCATGAAGCGGCTCGGTCCCGGTTTGATCATGGCGCTGGTGGCGGGCTTCGCCTTTCTCTACCTGCCGATCCTCGCGCTCATCGCCTATTCCTTCAATGCCTCCCGGCTGGTGACAGTCTGGGGCGGGTTCTCGACGCATTGGTATGGCGCGTTGATGGCGAACGAGCCCTTGCTCACCGCAGCTTGGCTCAGCATCCGTCTCGCCTTCGTCTCGGCGACAGTCGCCACCGCGCTCGGGACGTTGGCCGCGCTGGCGCTCGCACGCTATGGCGCCTTTCGCGGGCGCACCCTGTTCTCCGGCATGGTGCTGGCGCCGCTGGTGATGCCGGAGGTGATCACCGGCCTGTCGCTGTTGCTGCTCTTCGTCTCGGCGCAGGTGGAGCGCGGCTTCTGGACCGTCACGATCGCCCACGCCACCTTCAGCCTCGGCTTCGCCTGCATTGTCGTGCAGTCGCGGCTCGCCGGCTTCGACCGCTCGCTGGAGGAAGCGGCGCGCGATCTCGGCGCCACTCCTGTCGTCACCTTCTGGACCGTGACCCTGCCGCTGATCTGGCCGGCGGTCGCCGCCGCCTGGATGCTCGCCTTCACGCTCTCGCTCGACGATCTCGTGATTGCGAGCTTCACGACCGGTCCGGGCGCGACGACCCTGCCGATGCGGCTCTATTCCGCAGTCAGGCTGGGCGTCTCGCCTGAGATCAATGCGGCCTGCACGATCATGATCGGCGCCGTCGCGCTCGTCGTCATCGCGGCCTCGCTGCTCCTGAAGCGCGATCAATTGGCCAGCGCTTGAACGGCTGGTGAATGGCCCCCTCAAGGGCCGTTCAGCCAGAACGTGCGAATGTCGGTGTCAGGCAAGGGGATCGCCCTGGCCGCCAAACAGGATCAGGACCATGTTCCGCAAACTCGCCTCAGCCGGCCTCGCGACCTTCCTCATCGGCGCTGCGACCCYGGGCGCGGCAAGCCTCGCGGGGACGGGCTCCGCCGCAGCCTTTGACGGCCGCTGGGACCGCTATCAGGAGCGCCCGGCCTATGGCTGGCGCCCGGCCCCGCCCGCGTTCCACGGCTATTGGGGACAGCGTCAGTGGCGCCGCTTCGGCGAGGACGACCGGCGCTATGCCCGCCCCCGTCACTACGAGAGCTACGGCTACGGCTGGCGTTGATCTCGTGTAGCGATTGCTGGTGATCCTGACGCGGGCGCGGCTCTTCCAGCCGCGCCCGTCTGCTATTCCGCAGCGGTACGCTGGCTGTAGCCGAGCCGCTGGTTGAGTTCCTCGAGCAGCTTCTCGGCCGCATCGGCGATCACGGTCCCCGGCGGGAAGATCGCGCTCGCACCGGCTTCGATCAGCGCCTCGAAATCCTGGGGCGGGATCACGCCGCCAACGACGATCATGATGTCGGGCCGGCCGGCCTTGCCCAGGGCTGCCTTCAGTTCGGGCACCAGCGTCAGATGCCCCGCCGCCAGCGAGGAGACGCCGACGATATGGACGTCGTTCTCCACGGCCTGCCGCGCCGCCTCGTCCGGCGTCGCGAAAAGTGGTCCGATATCGACGTCGAAACCGAGATCGGCGAAGGCCGACGCGATCACCTTCTGACCGCGGTCGTGTCCGTCCTGGCCCATCTTGGCGACGAGGATGCGCGGCCGGCGACCATCGGCCTCCTCGAAGGCTTCAGTCATCATCTGCACGCGTGTCACTGCCGGATTTTCCATGCCGACCTCCCGCTTGTAGACGCCGGAAATCGACTTGATCTCGGCCCGGTGCCGCCCGAAGACTGTCTCCATCGCCATGGAAATCTCGCCGACCGTCGCCTTGGCGCGGGCCGCCTTGACCGCGAGATCGAGCAGATTAGCGTCGCCGGTGGCGCCATGGGTGAGCGCAGTCAGCGCCGCTTGCGTCTCGGCCTCGTTTCGCTCGGCCTTGAGACGTCGGAGCTTGTCGAGCTGCTGGGTGCGAACCGAGGCATTGTCGACCTTGAGCACGTCGATCGAGGCCTCGTTCTCCGGCTTGAAGATATTGACCCCGATGATCGCCTGCTGCTTGCCGTCGATGCGCGCCTGGGTCTTGGCGGCTGCTTCCTCGATGCGCAGCTTCGGAATACCGGCCTCGATCGCCTTGGCCATGCCGCCGAGCGCCTCGACCTCCTGGATATGGGTCCAGGCCTTGGCCGCGAGTTCGGCGGTGAGCCGCTCGACATAGTAGGAACCGCCCCAGGGATCGATGATCCGGCTCGTGCCGCTCTCCTGCTGCAGCAGGATCTGGGTGTTGCGGGCGATCCGGGCGGAAAAGTCGGTCGGCAGCGCCAGCGCTTCGTCGAGCGCATTGGTGTGGAGCGACTGGGTGTGGCCCTGCGTCGCCGCCATCGCTTCGATCATCGTGCGCGGCACGTTGTTGAACACATCCTGCGCGGTCAGAGACCAGCCGGAGGTCTGGCAATGCGTGCGCAGCGGCAGGGATTTTTCGTTCTGGGCGCCGAAATCCTTGACGAGCTTGGCCCAGATCAGCCTGGCTGCGCGCAGTTTCGCCACTTCCATGAAGAAGTTCATGCCGATGGCCCAGAAGAAGGAGAGCCGCGGCGCGAAGACATCGACGCCGAGACCGGCCTGCTGCCCGGCGCGGATATACTCGACGCCATCGGCAAGCGTGTAGGCGAGCTCCAGGTCCTGCGTCGCTCCCGCCTCCTGCATGTGATAGCCGGAGATCGAGATCGAGTTGAATTTCGGCATGTTCGCCGAGGTATAGGCGAAGATGTCGCCGATGATCCGCATCGAGGGCGAGGGCGGATAGATATAGGTGTTGCGGACCATGAACTCCTTGAGGATGTCGTTCTGAATGGTCCCCGAGAGTTTGGCCGCCGGCACGCCCTGTTCCTCGGCCGCGACGATATAGAGCGCGAGAACCGGCAGGACCGCGCCGTTCATCGTCATCGACACGCTCATCTGATCGAGCGGGATGCCGGAGAACAGCGTGCGCATGTCGTAGATCGAGTCGATCGCGACGCCTGCCATGCCGACATCGCCGCCGACGCGCGGATGGTCGCTGTCATAACCGCGGTGGGTCGCGAGATCGAAGGCGACCGAGAGCCCCTTCTGCCCGGCGGCGAGATTGCGCCGGTAGAAGGCGTTCGAATCCTCCGCCGTGGAGAAGCCGGCATATTGCCGGATCGTCCAGGGCTGGTTCACATACATGGTCGGGTAGGGGCCGCGCAGATAGGGCGGCAGGCCCGGCAGGCTGTCGACGAAGCCAAGCCCGTCGCGGTCGGCCGCGGTATAGACGGGTTTGACCGGGATGCCCTCCGGCGTCAGCCAGAGCTCGGCTGCCGCAGCCGGGAGCAGTGCCGCTGCCGGGGCGTGATCGTCGAAGGCGAGCGTCGTGAAGTCCGGGATCGCGGTCATGGCTTACTCCCGTCGGTCCTGTCCCACCAATGGTGGAAATGATGCACCGGTCCATGGCCATGGCCAACCGGAACCTGATCGGCGGCCGCGATGGCCGCCGAGATATAGGTCTTTGCCTGGCCGACCGCTTCAGACAGYGCCAATCCCTTGGCGAGGCCGGACGCGATCGCCGAGGACAATGTGCAGCCGGTGCCATGGGTGTTGCGCGTCTCATGGCGCGGCGCGCTGAAGCGCTGGCGCTGGCCGCCAGCCAGGAGCAACAGATCCGTGCTGGTCTCGCCGCTGCCATGCCCGCCCTTCAGCAGCACGTTCGCGGCGCCGAAGCCGATCAGCCTCTCGGCCTGTTCGTCGATCGCCGCTTCGCTTGTCGCCATCGCGGTGCCGAGCAGCGCCGCTGCTTCCGGCAGGTTGGGCGTGACCAGCGTCGCGAGCGGGAAAAGCAGGCGTCGGATGGCGTCAACGGCCTTGTCCTCGAGGAGACGAGCCCCTGAAGCCGCGACCATGACCGGGTCGAGCACGATGTTGCGGGCCTTGTGCCTCACCAGGCCCGCGGCAACCGTTTCGATCAGTTCGGCCGTGGCGAGCATGCCGATCTTCACCGCCGTCACGTCGAGATCGGAAAAGACGGCGTCGATCTGCTGGGCGACGAAACCGGCCGGCACGGCGTGGATCGCGGTGACGCCCATGGTGTTCTGCGCGGTCAGCGCGACGATGACGCTGGCGCCATAGACCCGATGCGCCGCGAAAGTCTTGAGATCGGCCTGAATTCCGGCGCCGCCGCTGGAATCGGAGCCGGCAATGGTGAGGGCGATGGGCGTCAAGGCACTGCTCTCCGTATCAGGCAGCCGCGATCGCCTGCGCCTGTTCAAGCGCGGCGACGACATCGGCTCCCGCAAAAACGAACGAGGCCACACCGACCTGGTTCAACGCAGGTTCCAATTCACCGGGCTTGCCGGCGAGCCAGACCGTTGCGCCCTGGGCGCGCAGTGCCTGCGAAGCGGCAACTGCCTCGGAGGCATAGCCGGCATCCGAGCCGCAGAGGCAGGCGAGGCGCGCACCCGAGGCCTGATAGGCCGCAACAAGTGCCGGAATGTCGGTCCCGCCATTGCCGGGGAAGCCGTCATGGCCGGGAGCCGAGAGGCCTCCGGCCTCGAACAGGTTCCGCGCGAAGCCGGCGCGCGCCGTGAAGTCGGCGACAGGCCCCAGCGTCGCGAGGAAGACGGTCGGGCGCTTGCCGCGCTCTTGCGTTAGCGCATCCGCCTTGTCGCGTAGGGCCTCGAACGCCTCGRCAAGCCGCACAGAGGGTAGGGCTTCGACCTTCAGCCCATCCTGTTCGGGAGCCGTTGCCGCATCCGCGCGCGTCGCACCCGTTGCGAGCTGGCTGATCAACGCCGCCTGGTCCTGATCGGCCGCTCTGGTCGTCGATGGCGAGGAGCGTGTCCGCTTGACCGGCGCAATCTCGAGCACCTTGACCGGAGCCTCCGCGAGATTCGGGAACTCGCTGGTTCCCGTGATCGGCTCGCGGCGGGTCGCGATCGACTTGGCGCGGATATCGCGCTGGCGGGCAAGACCCTGCTGAACATGTCCGTTGGCCAGTGCCGCGACGATGCCGGGTCGGCCGTCACTGGCTTCGCGCTCCAGATCCTGCATTTTGGTCCAGGCCTGCTCGCATAGCGCCTGGGTCAGAGCCTCGAAACCGCCGGCCCCAGCGGCGGGGTCGGCGACGCGCCAGAGATTGGCCTCCTCCAGCAGGACGAGTTGGGTGTTGCGGGCGACGCGGCGGGCCAAGGCATCGGGTAAGCCGAGCGCGGCGGTGAATGGCAGGACGGTGAGAGAGTCCGCCCCGCCAATGCCGGCCGAGAAGGTCGCGACCGTCGCACGCAGCAGATTGACCCAGGGGTCGCGCCGGGTCAGCGAGCGCCATGCCGTCTCGGCGTTCAGCGCCATGGGCTTGAGATCAAGCCCGCAGGCCTGCTGCACGCGCTGCCAGAGCAGCCGAGCAGCGCGGAACTTCGCGATGGTCATGAACTCGTCGGTATCGGCGACGAGAACGAAGGATATGGCGTCGCGGGCCTGATCGAGCGGCATGCCGCCGGCTTCCAGCGCACGCAGATAGGCGATCGCGGTCGCCATGACTGCGCCGAGTTCCTGCGCCTCGGTCGCGCCAGCCTCCTGATAGGGGCGTGCATCGGCCGTGAGGAAGGGGCCCGCAAATCCGCGCGCCTTCAGGGCCTCGATGGTCTCGACAAGGCGGCGGCCGATTTCGGGCCATGAAGCCGCGAACACGCCCTGGCTGGCGAGGATGCCGATCGGGTCGAGTCCGAAGTCAATTGTCGTCGTCGCGGGGTCTATTCCACGACGTTCGACAAGCGCGGCAAGCAGGAGCGCATTGATGCGTCCGCCCGCCGCGGGGTCGATCCTCAGGCTGATCAGGTCGAGCATCACGCCGTCGAGCGCGGCATCCAGCATGGCGACATCATCGGCGACCAGCCCATAGCCGCGGGCCGCGCGGGCGCCTGCAAAGCTGATAACGAGCGCGTCAGCGCCGCCTTCGAGATCGGCGAGCGCCAGATCGCGGGCTTCTGCGGGGGACGGATGGTCGATCCGCGCGCTGACCTGCCAGCGCCGGGCCTGTGACCGCGCCGGCCGTGTCTGCGGGCTGGCCGCAGCATAGAGCGGCGCGATCCGGATGCCGTCGGCCGTMCGCCCGACGAGGCGCTTCTCGAAATCGGCACCCTTCAGAACCTTGTCGACGGCCGCGCGCCACTGCGCCTGGTCGGGCAGCGGAAAGGCCTCCATGAAGGGCAGATCGGATGTCGAGGCCGAGTTCATGCGCGCCGGTCTCCCTGCTTGCGGCATGCTGCAATTGCGAATGCGTGATGCCACGTGCGCAGACGCACCGCCATCCCTACTTCGTCCAACGCCGCGTGCGCAAACCCCCGACCGAATCGAAAACGCCGCCCGTTGCCAGGCGGCGCTCGATCCTCAAGCCGGAATGGCGATCAGACGAACTGGCCGAGTCCGGGAATCGCTCCGACGATCGCGCCCATCGCATCTTCGCCGGCCTTTTCACGGCCGACCGCGAACATCTCCTTGGACACGCTCTGGATCTGGCCCATTGAGAGCCCGGCTCCCATCAGCTGCCCGCCGAGCGCCATGACGCCGCCGCCACCGCCCATCAGGCCGCCGACCATGCCCATCAGGCCGCCTTTGCCGCCATTGGCGGAATCGGCGAGCTCCTGTGCGCCGGGCAGGGCGGACATCAACTGCTCGATCTCGGTGGCCGGGCCTTCCTTCTGCAGGAAGGCGAGGATGATGCCGATCGCCTTGCGGGCGAGGCCTTCATCGAGACCGGAAGCCGCCACGATGCGGGAGATCAGTTCATCCATCGGTTTGTCCTCTTCAACGGGTCGGCCTGCGCCGCTCGGCGATAGTTTACATATTTACGATCTGAATCAAACAGGGTTCAGGCTTCCGCCGGTCGGCCCGTTTCGCTACACCCATCGCCTGACGCTTCGACAACAGCATAGGCGAATCTCATGGCGGATGACGGCACGATTCTGATCGGCAAGAGCTGGAAGCCCGAATCGCTCCTGCTCAAGCTTGCCAATCGTCATGGCCTGATCACCGGCGCAACCGGCACCGGCAAGACGGTGACATTGCAGGTTCTGGCCGAAGGCTTTGCGCGCCACGGCGTTCCCGTCTTTGCAGCCGACATCAAGGGCGATTTGTCCGGTGTTGCCGCGCCGGGCGATTCGAAGCCACCCTTCCTCAAGCGCGCCGAGGAGATCGGCGTGACGTACCAGCCCGACCAGTTCACCACCGTATTCTGGGACGTGTTCGGCGAGCAGGGTCACCCTGTCCGCGCCACCATCTCGGAAATGGGGCCGCTGCTGCTCTCGCGCCTGCTTGATCTCAACGACACGCAGGAAGGCGTGCTCAACATCGCCTTCCGCATCGCCGACGAACAGAAGCTGCTGCTGCTCGACCTCAAGGACCTGCGCGCGATCCTCGCCTTCATCGCCGAGAACGCGCAGTCGCTGACGACGAAATACGGCAATGTTACCGCGCAGTCGGTCGGGACGATCCAGCGCGCCTTGCTGGTGCTGGAAAACCAGAAGGGCGATCTGTTCTTCGGCGAGCCGGCGCTCGACATCAACGACCTGATGCGGACCGACCGCGACGGGCGCGGCATCATCAACATGCTCGCGGCCGACAAGCTGATGGCCAATCCGCGGCTCTATGCCACCTTCCTGCTCTGGCTGCTCTCGGAGCTGTTCGAGCAGCTGCCGGAGGTCGGCGATCTCGACAAGCCGAAGCTGGTCTTCTTCTTCGACGAGGCTCACCTGCTCTTCAACGGCGCGCCGAAGGCGTTGCTGACGGCGGTCGAGCAGGTCGTCAGGCTGATCCGCTCGAAAGGTGTCGGCGTCTACTTCGTCACGCAGAACCCGCTCGATATCCCCGATACGGTTCTGGCCCAGCTCGGCAACCGCGTGCAGCACGCGCTGCGCGCCTTCACGCCGCGGGATCAGAAGGCGGTCAAGGCGGCCGCCGAAACCTTCCGCCAGAACCCCAAGTTCAAGACCGAGGAAGCGATCACCCAGCTTGCGGTCGGCGAGGCTCTGACCTCGACGCTGGAGGGCAAGGGCACGCCGACCATGGTCGAGCGCACGCTGATCGCCCCGCCCATGGCACAGGTCGGTCCGGTTTCGCCGCAGGAGCGGGCCCAGTGCATGCGCGATTCCGGCTTTGCCGGGAAATACGACGCCATGATCGACCGCGAGTCGGCCTATGAAGAGCTGATGAAGCGCAAGGGCCTGAACGGCGATGGCTCGCCGGTCGAGGCGTCGACTGGCGGCGGCGGCATCATGGATACGATCGGTGGCTGGCTCGGCGACGCCGTCGGCAATGGCGAGCGGCCGAAGACCGGTCCGGGCAGCCGTGGCGGGCGGCTGCCGCCCAGCATGACGGAAAAGATCATTACGTCGGCAGCCCGTTCGGCCGCCTCGACGATGGGGCGTCAGATCGGCTCGGCGATCCTGCGTGGAGTACTCGGCTCGATGATGGGCGGGCGCAAATAGCCGGCGACGCGGGGCAGCCATGCCGGCCGGCCTGCTGGCGCCGGCCCCGTGGCTTGTCATGATGATGCAACCTAAAATCCGCTCATGCCTTGAGCCCATAGTGAGATCGAGCGACATGCCCAAGCTTCCTGCGATTCTCTCTCGCCTCGATGCCGAACTGGATGCCTCGCTGGCCCGGTTGGCGTCGTGGATCGCGATACCGTCGATCGCCACCGATCCGGCCTATGCCGCCGATAGCCGCCGCGCCGCGGAATGGCTGCGGGACGATCTCGAATCGCTCGGCTTCAAGGCCTCGCTGCGCGAAACGCCCGGCCAGCCGATCGTCGTCGGCCATCGGCCCAAGCCTGGTGCGCCGCATGTGCTGTTCTATGGCCATTACGACGTCCAGCCGGTCGACCCGTTGAACCTGTGGGAGAGCGACCCCTTCAAGCCCGTGGTCAAGGAGATCGCGCCCGGCCGCAAGGTCATCACGGGGCGCGGAGCCTGTGACGACAAGGGCCAGGTGATGACCTTCATCGAGGCCTTGCGGGCGACGCTGAAGGAAACCGGCGACCTGCCGGTCGGCATCACCATCCTGGTGGAGGGCGAGGAGGAGTCCGGCTCTCCGAATCTGCCGTCCTTCGTCTCGGCGAATGCCGAGGAGCTGAAGGCCGATGTGGCGCTGATCTGCGACACCGGCATGTGGGACCGGGAAACGCCGGCCATCACCGCCTCGCTACGCGGGCTGGTCTATCAGGAGGTGACGATCACCTGCGCCGACCGCGACCTGCATTCGGGCCTGTTCGGTGGCGCCGCCGCCAATCCGATCCATGTGCTCTCACGCATCGTCGCGGCGCTCCACGACGAGACCGGGCGGATCACCATTCCCGGCTTCTATGACGGGGTCGAGGAACCGACCGCCGAGCAGAAGGCGGATTGGCAGGCGCTCGGCCTGACCGAAGCGGAATTCCTCGGGGGGATCGGCCTGAAGCACTCGATCGGGGAGAAGGGGCGGATGCTGATCGAGCAGATCCAGTCGCGCCCGACCTGCGACGTCAACGGCATCTGGGGCGGCTATATCGGCGAAGGCACCAAGACGGTGATCGCGGCCAAGGCTTCGGCCAAGATCTCCTTCCGCCTCGTCGGCAAGCAGGATCCGCAGAAGATCGCGGCCGCCTTCCAGGCCTTTGTGCGGGCGCGACTGCCGGCGGATGTCACGGCCGAGTTCGTAGCGCATGGCGCCTCGCCGGCGATCGCCGTTCCCGTCGATTCGCCGGCCCTGCTCAAGGCGCAGGCCGCGCTGACCGAGGAATGGGGCCGCAAGGCGGTGACCATCGGCTCGGGTGGCTCGATCCCGGTCGCCGGGGACTTCAAGCGCACGCTCGGCATGGACACTCTGCTCGTCGGCTTCGGTCTCGATGATGACCGCGTTCACTCGCCGAACGAGAAATACGACCTCTCTTCCTTCCACAAGGGCCAGCGTTCCTGGGCCCGCATCCTGCAGGCGCTGGGCGCATGAAATCGGTTTGTATCTTTTGCGGCTCCAACCCGGGCAATGACGAGGTCTACGCCGCCGGCGCCCGGGCCATGGGCGCCGAGATCGCCAGGCGCGGGCTGACGCTCGTCTATGGCGGCGGTGCTGTCGGTCTCATGGGCACCGTTGCCAATGCGGCGCTCGCGGCCGGAGGCGAGGTCCACGGCATCATCCCGCGCGCGCTCCGCGAAAAGGAGATCGGCCATAATGGGCTGACCCGGCTCGAAGTGGTCGACACCATGCACACGCGCAAGGCGAGGATGGCCGAACTCTCGGATGGCTTCATCGCGATGCCGGGCGGCATTGGCACCTTCGAGGAGATTTTCGAGATCTGGACCTGGGGCCAGCTCGGCATTCACACCAAACCACTCGGCTTCCTGAATATCGGCGGCTTCTACGATCCGCTCGCGACTTTCCTGGACAACACGGTTGAGGCCGGCTTCCTGAAGCAGAACCACCGCGCCATGGCCATGACGGATACCGAGCCGGCGACCCTGCTCGAAAGGATGGATCAATATGTTCCGTCCGCGACGTTCAAATGGGTGGAGAAGGAGGAGACCTGAGTCTCCTTCAACCGCCGCGCTTCCCCGTGGTCTGCCCTCTGCAGCCCGGCTCGGGCGTTCCCGGCCGGGTTGTGAACCTCTCGCGTCGCGCGGCCCTGCCGACGCGAGCGGACGGAGTTCCCCCGCCTGAGCCGCCGGGTTCGGCTCAGCGGCTGAACCACCAGCTATAGCTGGCGCGCGGCGCGACCGGGGCCTCCTGGCGCCCGCCTTCGCCTAGCGCCAGAAGCCGGCCGCTGGCCTCGGTGATCCAGGATCGGTGCTCGCTGATCGGCGTAATGGCGGTGAAACCGCCGCAAATCCGTCTGACGCGCGAATTCAGCGGGCCGCTCGACCAACTGACGATGCCGACCAGATCCCGCGAGGCCGCCGAGCCGCGCAGGACGGGGCCGCCGGAATCGCCACGGCAGGCACCTGCGCCAGGCGTCTCGCCCAGTGCCTGCGTGTCGACCGCGACCTTCACTGTGTTCGACGTCGTGTAGTTGCCGGCATTGACGAGCGGCGTCTCGCGCAGCCGCCGCGCGGTGCGCTTGTTGTTCTCGGACGAGAGGCCATAGCCTGCCATCGTCACGGTCTCGCCCTGCCAGAGACCGCTGCCCAGCGAGAGTGGTTCGATATCGGCGGGAAGGGGAGAGGCGAGCCTGAGAACGGCGAGATCGGTCCCGGGCTGGGTGCGCGGCGTGGTGCCGGGAACGAAGCTCGGATGCGGCAGGACCCCGATCACCGGGTGGCTGCGCTCGCGAAAGCGCGTATCCAGGCTCACCACACGGACGGCCCCACCGCCCATCAGGCAGTGCGCCGCGGTCAGGACGAGTTCAGGCGCGATCGCCGCGCCGGAACAGAGCTCGCCGCGGCTGGTCTCGACCCTGACCGTCCACGCGCGCGGGCCATCGAGCCCTCGCGAAGGAGCGCCACCGACGACGGCCGCTGCCGGGGAGGCTGCCGCGCAAAGTGCTGCGGCAAGGGCAAGGATCGGAGCACGAGACATCATGAAGCAACCGCCGGGTTCACATTGCCACTCTATGGCCTGTTTCGAGCCAGTCCAGTGTTTCGATCAGCGATCGGTTGTCCAGGATGCGCTCTCGCCCCATTGCGACAAGGTGCGGTCGATCCAGTTTCGCTGCGGCGCGACGAGAACGCCCTGGCTGAGCAGGCCGCAATTCTTGCCCTTCGGACCAGTGGACCAGCTTGTCACGGCGATAACGCCGTCACTACCCTGCCAGATCGGGCCGCCGGAATCGCCCTGGCAGGCGCCGGCGCCGGGACGACTGCCCGCACCAGCAGGATCTGCCGCCCAGAGCAGGATCTTGCCTGGGCCATAGGGCTCGACCGTCGCCAGAGTGGCGGAGCGGTAGGTGCCGGTGGTGCGGGCCTCTCCCTCCCGGGAGACCCCATAGCCCGCAAGCGTTATCTCCGAACCGGCGCGCGGAAGGCCGCCGTCGATCAAGGCAGCGGGCGAGAAGCGCGACGGGAGCGGTGCGGAGAGGCGCACCAGGGCGAGATCAATCGAGCGGCGCCGCGCCGTGATCGCCTTCGCATCGAAGCCGGGATGGAACGAGACCGTGGCAGGGGCGATCAGCACCGGTTCGCCGCTGCCGTCCTTCCAGTGGATGCGCAGCTCGACGCCGCCATCGGCGCAATGGGCCGCGGTCAGGATCGTTCGCGGTGACAGGACGATCCCGGAGCAGACGCCGCCGCGCGCATTGAGAACCATCAGCGTCGACGCGGCAGACGGTCCGCCGTCGCGTCCGCCGAGCACGGCCAGGGCAGGCGTTGCCGCCAGAATCGCCGCGAGCGCGAGCCCGCCAGGGCCAATCGAACCTCTGACGCTCATCTGATCTCCTCTCCTCGTGTGCTGGGAGCGATAGCGCGTCGAACCGCATAATTGAACCTGGAATCGGAGCCGGCGGCTGACGCTGGAGGGTCTTKTTCGTCAGGCCAGCCAGCGGCGCGCGCGGCCGGCGAGGTGCGGAAATGCCGGACTCCGCGAGACGGGCGTCTGCAAACCGAGATTGAGATCGCCGATGCTCRGATCCGCAAGGTTGTGGGCAAGGGGCAGGAATGGCGTGGACGGCTGGCGGTGCACTGGCATATCCTGACGATACGCGAGCCGCCCATTCATGGCGTGTTCAGTTGCTCGGGATTAGCGAATGTCGATGATGCCCGTCGAAACGATCTTCGCCCTGACACTGCTTGCCCAGCCCCTCCCGATTGTCACGATCGACAGCCAGGAGCCCATCTCCTGCCTGTCGGCGGACGAGATGCGCGAGGCGGTGTCGGATGGGCGGGTGATCCAGCCGGCCCAGGCCTCCAGGCATGCGCGCAACGCCGCGCCGGGCGAGGTCGTCCGTATCAGGCTGTGTCGCCAGGGCGATGATTTCGTCTATGTTGTAACGACGTTGAAGCGCGACGGTCGCGTGGCCCGGGTGACGCTCGAGGGCCAGTCCGGCAAGGTCTCAACCATTCGCTGAGCGGCAGCCTTCAGGCGAAGGCATCCGGCCCCGGKACATCAAGACAGGAGTGAGCCGACGTGAGACTGCTCGTCGTCGAGGACGACAAGGACCTCAATCGCCAGATCGTGACCGCGCTGGAGAATGCCGGCTATGCCGTCGACAAGGCGTTCGACGGCGAGGAGGGCCTCTATCTCGGAGAGACCGAACCCTATGATGCAGTGATCCTCGATCTCGGCCTGCCGAAGGTCGATGGCGTGACTGTGCTCCAGGGTTGGCGCCGGGCCGAGAAGACCATGCCGGTACTGATTCTGACTGCACGGGATCGCTGGAGCGACAAGGTCTCGGGCTTCGATGCGGGCGCCGACGACTATGTCGTCAAGCCGTTCCATATCGAGGAACTGCTGGCCCGCGTCCGGGCGCTGCTGCGCCGCGCAGCCGGCMATGCCACCTCGGAGCTGACCTGCGGCCCGGTGCGGCTCGACACGCGCGCCAGCCGGGTCGTCGTCGACGGCAATCCGGTCAAGCTCACCTCGCACGAGTACCGGCTGCTGGCCTATCTGATGCATCATCAGGGGCGTGTCGTCTCGCGTACCGAGCTGGTCGAGCATCTCTACGATCAGGATTTCGACCGGGACTCCAACACCATCGAGGTTTTCGTCGGCCGTCTCCGCAAGAAGCTCGGCGTCGAGATCATCGAGACCGTCCGTGGGCTTGGCTACATCGCCGCTGCGCCTGCCAAGGTCTGACGACGGTCCATGCCGGGCAAATCGCATCGCTATTCGCTCGGCGCTCGCCTCTTCCTGTCGGCGGCAGTGTGCTGCGCGCTGGTGCTGGCGCTCGCCGGGTTCGGCCTGACGACATTCTACCGTCGCTCCGCTGAGCGTGGCTTCGACGAGCGACTCAGCGTCTACATCAAGGAACTGGTCGCGGATCTTGCCGCGCCGCCGGAAACCGAACGCCAGGCGATCGGCGATCTCGGCGAGCCGCGTTTCGATCTGCCGCTATCCGGCTGGTACTGGCAGATCGTCAGGCTCGATGGCGAAAAGCCCGTGGTGCGCACCTCGCGCTCTCTCGTCGGCGGGCAGTTGCCGAAGCTTCTCGACCAGCAGCTGACGCCGAATGCGCGCGGCTTGCGTGAGAGCTATGTCTCTGGGCCGGACGAGAGAGGCCTGCGCATCATCGAGCGCGAGATCGATGTCGGCGAGGATGGCCGCTTCATCGTCGGCGTCGCGGCCCCCGCCGACGAGATCGAAGGCGACATTCGTGATTTCCGCCTGGCGCTGACGCTGACCTTCCTGCTGCTCGGGCTCGCGCTCGTGGCTTCGACCCTGATCCAGGTTCGCTTCGGCCTGCGCCCCCTCGTCAGGCTTGGGACAGCGGTCGGCTCGGTGCGAACCGGCGAGGCCGCCCGGATCGCCGGAAAATACCCGCCTGATCTYGCGCCACTGGCTGGCGAACTCAATCAGCTCATCGACGCCAACCGCGAAATCCTGGAACGGGCCCGGACCCAGGTCGGAAATCTCGCCCACGCCCTGAAGACGCCGCTCAGCGTGATGCTGAACGAAGCCGAGGCAAGCGACCCGCATCTGCCGCAGACGGTGCGGAACCAGGCGGCGATCATGCGCGACCAGGTGCAGTATTATCTCGACCGCGCGCGGGCGGCTGCACTCTCCGGCGCGCTCGGCAGCGTCACCGAGGTTGCGCCCTCGCTCGACGCGCTGATCCGCACCTTCGCCAAGATCTCGCAGGGGCGCGGCATCACCGGCATGCACCACGTCCCGCCCCATGTCCGCTTTCGCGGCGAGCGGCAGGATCTGGAGGAAATGCTCGGCAATCTGCTCGACAACGCGTTCAAATGGGCGCGTTCGACGGTCGAGGTGAGCCTGGCCCCCGAAGCCGAAGAGGGGCGGATCGCGCTGCTGATCGACGATGATGGTCCCGGGCTGCCGTCCGAGGCCGTGCTCGACGTGCTCAAGCGCGGCCGTAGGCTCGACGAGACGACGCCGGGCTCCGGCCTCGGGCTCTCGATCGTGGTCGATCTCGCCAAGCTCTATGGCGGCGAGCTCACGCTCGAGCGCTCGCGCCTCGGTGGCCTGCGGGCGCGCCTGCTGCTTCCTTCGGTCTGACGGTGCCGACGTGACCCTTTGTCGCCATCGGCAGACATGATACGGCGTCAGCGATTGGCTATGAACGCGACATGCTGATCTGGATCATCTTTGCGGCAATGACGGCGGCGGCGGTTTTCGCCTTGCTCTGGCCCCTTGGGCGCGGAGACGCGAACGCGTTTGCAGAGGTCACCGACGCAAAGAGTCTCTATCGCTCCCAGCTTGCCGAGATCGACCGCGATTTTGGCCGCGGGCTGATCGGCGGCACCGAGGCGGACGCTGCGCGCGCCGAGGCCGGCCGCAGGTTGCTGCGTGCGGCGGACGGGGAGGCTGTCCCCACGGGAGACAGCGAGCCTGCGCTGCGTCGGCGGCGTGCAGCCTCGGCGATCGCACTGTCCTGCGTGCCGCTCTTTGCTCTTCTGCTCTATGGCGCCCAGGGCTCGCCCGAGCGACCGGATCAGCCGCTCTCGGCGCGGCTGAAATCGGACCCTTCTCAGGATTTTGCGCTCGCGGTCAGCCGCATCGAGGCCYATCTGGCGGCCAACCCCGGCGACGCGCGGGGCTGGTCCGTCGTGGCGCCGGTCTATTTGCGCCAGGGTCGTTACGACGAGGCGGCGCGGGCCTTCGCGGCGGCGCTGGAGCATGGCGGAGCCAATGCCGAATTGCTGGCCGGCCTTGGCGAGGCGCGTGCGCTTGCCGCAGGCGGCGTGGTGACGGCTGAAGCGCGCCAGCCCCTGACCGAAGCGGTCAAGCTCGATGGCGGCAATGCCCGGGCCCGCTACTTCCTGGCGATTGCCAAGGAGCAGGACGGTGACAGTGCCGGCGCGATTGCGGATCTGCGCGCTCTGCTCGCCGATGCTCCAGCTGATGCGACCTGGGTCGGGACGGTGCGCCTGCGCCTGGAGGGGCTGGAGGCCGCACCGTCCACCGGCGCCTCGATCGCGGCGTTGCCGCCGGGCGAGCAGCAGCTCGCGATCCGGGGCATGGTCGATGGTCTTGCCGAGCGCCTCAAGATGGGCGGCGGCACCTTCGCCGAATGGACGCGACTGATCCGTTCGCAGGTCGTGCTCGGCGACAAGCCTGCAGCACGAGAGGCGATCATCGCGGCCCGCCAGCGCTTCGCCGATGATGGTGCGGCGCTTGGCCAGCTTGATGCCCTGGCCGGAGAACTCGGATTGCGGGAGCCCGCGCCATGACCGCCACAGAACCGTCGCGAGTCTTGGCGCCGCGCCGCGGGATGAGCCGCAAGCAACGTCGCCTTGCCCTGATCGGAGCGGCAGGCGCAGTCCTGTGCCTTGCCGCCGGCCTCGTGCTCTTCGCCATGCGCGATTCGATCGTCTTCTTCTACGGACCGACGGAAATCGCCGAAAAGGGGCTGCAGCCCGGCACGCGCATGCGGCTCGGCGGCCTCGTCGAGACGGGGTCCGTGTCTCGCGGGCCTGGCCAGCGCGTGACTTTCGCCATTACCGACAGCAAGACCACTGTCCAGGTGAGCTATGATGGCCTCCTGCCGGATCTCTTCCGCGAAGGGCAGGGCGTCGTCACGGAAGGCGTGCTTGAGGCCGCAGGCCGGTTCCGAGCGGATTCGGTTCTCGCCAAGCATGACGAAACCTACATGCCGCGCGAAGTCGCGGACGCACTGAAGAAGCAAGGCCATTGGCAGCCCGGCGACGCCGGTGCGCAGAAGCCGCAGCGGTGAGGGCAGGATGATCGTCGAGATCGGACATTTCGCGCTCGCGCTGGCGCTGGGTGTCGCCGTCGTCCAGGCGCTCGTCCCACTCTGGGGCGTCTCGCGGCGGGATGCCGCCTTGGCTTCGGTCGGCCCGACGGCGGCGGTGACCTGCTTCCTGCTGGTCGCCTTCTCCTTCCTTGCGCTCGTCGTGTCCTATGTGCGCTCGGATTTTTCGGTCGAGAACGTCGTCGCCAATTCGCATTCGGCCCAGCCGTTGATCTACAAGGTGACGTCGACCTGGGGCAATCACGAAGGCTCCATGCTGCTCTGGGTGCTGATCCTGACGCTGTTCGGCGCGCTGGTCGCCGTGTCGCGCCGGTCTCTGCCGACGCGTCTCAGGGCCGGAACACTGGCGGCGCAGGGCTTCGTCACGGTCGCCTTCCTGGCTTTCGTGCTCCTGACCTCGAACCCGTTCCGGCGGCTCGATCCGGCGCCGGGCGAGGGCCAGGATCTCAACCCGATCCTTCAGGATCTCGGCCTCGCGATCCACCCGCCGCTGCTCTATSTCGGYTATGTCGGCTTCTCCATCACCTATGCCTTCGCCGTCGCCGCCTTGATCGACGGGCGCATCGATGCCGTCTGGGCGCGCGCTGTCAGGCCGTGGACGCTGCTGGCCTGGGTCTTCCTGACGCTCGGCATCGCGATGGGGTCCTACTGGGCCTATTACGAGCTTGGCTGGGGCGGCTGGTGGTTCTGGGACCCGGTCGAGAATGCCTCGCTGATGCCCTGGCTGGCCGGCACCGCGCTGATTCACTCCACCGTGGTGATGGAGAAGCGCGATGCGCTGAAGGTCTGGACGATCCTGCTCGCGATCCTGACCTTCTCGCTCTCGCTGCTCGGTACCTTCATCGTTCGCTCCGGCGTCCTGACCTCGGTGCATTCCTTCGCCAGCGATCCCGGGCGCGGCCTCTTCATCCTTGCGATCCTGGTCTTCTTCGTCGGCGGCTCGCTGGCGCTCTTCGCCTGGCGCGCGCCGCTGCTGCGGCAGGGCGGCCTCTTCGCCCCGATCTCGCGGGAGGGCGCGCTGGTCGTGAACAATCTCTTCATCGCGACCGCCTGCGCGACCGTCTTCATCGGTACGCTCTATCCGCTGGTGCTGGAGATGCTGACGGGCGACAAGATTTCCGTCGGCCCCCCGTTCTTCAACGCCACCTTCGTACCCGTGGTCGTGCCTCTGCTGCTGCTGCTGCCGATCGGCCAGACGCTGGCCTGGAAGCGCGGTGACCTGCTCGGTGCGGCGCAGCGCATGTCGGCTGCTCTCGTGCTCGCAATCGTCTCCGGGCTTGCGGTCGTCGCGGTCATGCGTGGCGGCCCCGTCCTTGCGCCGCTTGGTATCGGGCTTGGCGTCTTCCTCATCGCAGGTGCGGCCTGGGATATCGGCGAGCGCGTGGTGCGGCGGGCGAGCGGCGCCTCGGCGATGCTGTCGCGCGCAATCGGCCTGCCGCGTTCGGCCTGGGGTACGGCCTTCGCCCATGCCGGCGTCGGCCTCAGCGTGATCGGTATCGCGGCTGCCGCATGGAGCGCGGAGGGGATCGGCGTGCTGAAGCCGGGCGAGAGCCTGACCAGCGGCCGCTATACCGTGGTCCTGGAGACGGTCACGCCGCGCAAGGGCCCCAACTTTACCGAGGATGTGGCGCGCTTCCGCGTTTCTGCCGGCGACAGACAGCTGAAACCCGTCGAGGCGATGAAGCGGGTCTATACCGCCCGCGCCATGCCGACGACGGAGGCCGGCATTCGGACCGACGGCCTCAGCCAGGTCTATGTCAGCCTTGGCGAGCCGCAGGGCGGCGGAATCGCGGTCAGGGTCTATGACAAGCCGCTCATCCTGCTGATCTGGATCGGTGCCGTCGTCATGGCTTTCGGCGGAGCGCTGTCGCTGACCGACCGGCGCTTCCGTCTCGCCGTGCCGCGGCGTGCCGCGACGCGCGCCGTCATCCAGCCGGCGGAGTGAACGCATGCGTCGCGTCCTTGCCTTGCTGATGCTCGGCCTGCTCTGCGCCAGCCCGGTCAGGGCGGTGCAGCCGGACGAGGTCCTGCCGAACGCCATGCTCGAGCAGCGGGCGCGCCAGATTTCCGGCGGCCTGCGCTGCCTCGTCTGCCAGAACCAGTCGATCGACGATTCCGACGCGCCACTTGCCCGCKACCTGCGCATCCTCGTGCGCGAGCGGCTGGTGGCCGGAGATACGGATGAGGCCGTGCGCGATTTCGTCGTCGCACGTTACGGCAATTTCGTCCTGCTCAGTCCTCCCCTCAATATCCGCACCATTGCGCTGTGGGTCGCGCCGTTCCTGATCCTTGCCTTCGGCCTTGCCTATCTCGGCCGGAGAAGCCGGCTGATGCGGACGTCGGCCGGGCAGCAGACGAAACCCCTGAGCGACGACGAACAGGCACGGGTTGACGCGCTGATCAGGCGGGACGGCAACTAAGGCATCGGCCAGAAGGGCGGATTACACTCTTCGGGAAATCCGCCGCAAACACCGACGCTCAGGTCAGATGGAGATGCCGCACTGACTCTGCATCTCGCCCGTTATGGCAGGGCCCAGGTTGGCGCTCCAATCCACAAAGCCGGTACGGATCGGCGATGGCCTGAACGTCGCGTGCTCGGCGAAGACCCGGGCAAAGCAGGCCACCTTGTCTCCTGAATATCCGCGCTGAGCCGCGATCTTCGTGCCMGCAAGGTAGGCTCCGCCCTGGGTTTGGGGCCCCGCATAGGTGTTGCGGCCTGCGATGCGGGCGGGCTTGCGGGCCGCGAGATCGGCCAGCCGGTCGACGCCGCAGCGGCGGCGGAGCTCGGCATTGTAGGCCGGTGTCGAGGGAGCAAACCAACCTCGGTTTCCGCTGGCTTTCTCGACCACGACGGCATGCCGTGCAAACACCTGCGCGTAGCATTCCGCGTTCGCGTAGCCGCGCTTCTGGGCGAGCCGCAAACCGGTTTGGTAGGTCGTGATGGTTTGCGAGGAGGCGGCACTGCTGCCCAGTGCGAGGGCGGCAATCGCCGCGAATGTGAGAACGCGCATCGTCAAGGCCAGTCCGGCAAAGTCATCGTCCCCCCATGAGACAGGAGCGCCGTCTCAATCGTCAAGCGCACTGGGGGGCGCCGTCCGCTCAACCTTACAAAAACGTCATCTCGGCGCGAAAACGGGGTAAGGCGCCACCCGTCATGGTCACGACACCAAGCAGGGAATGCCCCTGCCGTCAGTCGCAGAGGTAAAACCATGACGACCCCTACCACTTCCAAGTCCATCCTCAAGCGCGGCGCCTTGATCGCCGGTGCGGCCACGCTGGGCATCGGTCTTGCCGCTGGTCTCGCGGATGGCGCTCTCATGCAGAATCACAGCGCCTTTGCCCAGCCGATCCAGCTCTCCGGCGTCCAGACCCAGCTCCCGTCCTTTGCGGACATGGTCGATCACGTGAAGCCGGCTGTCGTTTCCGTTCGCGTCAAGACCAGCGTCGCTGCCGCCTCCGCCGAGGATGGCGAGAGCGGCATCGAAGGTCTGCCGCCCGGCCACCCGCTCGAGCGCTTCCTCCGCCGTTTCGGTGAAGAGGGTCAGGGCCAGGGCCAGGGCCCGCGTCAGGGCAAGCCGCAGCCGCGTCAGGGCATGTCGCAGGGTTCGGGCTTCTTCGTCAGCCAGGACGGCTATGTCGTGACCAATAACCACGTCGTTCAGAACGCGACCGAGGTCCAGCTCGTCACCGATTCCGGCAAGACGCTTGCGGCCAAGGTCATCGGCACCGATCCGCGGACCGATATCGCCTTGCTGAAGGTCACCGAGGAGGGCAACTACCCCTTCGTCCAGCTCGCCAAGACGAAGCCGCGCATCGGCGACTGGGTGCTGGCTGTCGGCAACCCCTTCGGCCTCGGCGGCACCGTGACCGCGGGCATCGTCTCGGCCCAGGGGCGCGACATCGGCTCTGGTCCCTATGACGACTTCCTGCAGATCGATGCGGCCGTGAACCGCGGCAACTCGGGTGGCCCGACCTTCAACCAGAAGGGTGAGGTCGTCGGCGTGAACACCGCGATCTACTCKCCGTCGGGCGGCAATGTCGGCATCGCCTTTGCCGTTCCCGCTGCCACGGTCGACAGCGTCGTCGCCTCGCTGAAGAAGGATGGCTCCGTGGCCCGTGGCTTCATCGGCGTCCAGATCCAGCCGGTCACCGCCGAAGTCGCCGATGCGATCGGCCTCAAGGAGCCCCATGGCGCCCTGATCGCCGAGGCGCAGGCCAATGGTCCCGCCGCCAAGGCAGGCATCAAGCGTGGTGACACGATCATCGCCGTCAATGGCGACAAGGTCGCCGACGCCCGCGATCTCTCCAAGAAGATCGCGGTCTTCGCACCGGGCACCAAGACGACCCTGACCGTGTGGCGCGACGGCAAGGAGCGCGAGGTCAGCTTCGAGGTCGGCCGTCAGCCGGCCGCCTAAACAAGGTTGGGCAGGCTTCCTGGCCTTCAGTCGCCCCTGCCAGGTAAACCAGCCTTAACGCGGCAGGCCGGATGTATTCATCCGGCCTGCCGTTTTTCAGTTTCCTGAGGTAACCTGCCGTCATGCGACTCCTTATCGTTGAAGACGACGCCGAAGCGGCGGCCTATCTCGTCAAGGCCTTTCGCGAGGCTGGGCATGTTGCCGATCATGCCGCCGACGGCCTGCAGGGCTATGCGATGGCGGAGGGGGGCGGCTATGACGTTCTGGTGGTCGATCGCATGCTGCCGCGCCTCGATGGCCTGTCGCTGATCCGTTCGCTCAGGGAGCAGAACGATGCGACGCCGGCGCTGATCCTGTCGGCGCTCGCGCAGGTCGATGACCGCGTCAAGGGCTTGCGTGCCGGCGGCGACGACTATCTGCCGAAACCTTATGCCTTCTCCGAGCTGCTGGCGCGCGTCGAGGTGCTGTCGCGGCGGCGTGCGGCGCCGGCCTCGGAGCCGACGACCTATCGCGTCGGCGATCTCGTGCTCGACCGGCTGGCCCACCGGGTCACGCGCGGCGACAGCGAGATACCGCTGCAGCCACGCGAATTCCGCCTGCTCGAGTATTTGATGAAGCATGCCGGGCAGGTCGTGACGCGCACGATGCTGCTCGAAAATGTCTGGGACTATCATTTCGATCCGCAGACCAACGTCATCGACGTGCATGTCTCGCGGTTGCGTTCGAAGGTCGACAAGGGCTTCGAGCATCCGATGATCCACACCATTCGCGGCGCGGGATACATGGTTCGTGACACGACCCGCTGACATCGTCTCGCCGGGCTCCGGTGCGTCTCAGGCTCCGAAGAGGAAGCAGCGCTTCCTGCCGAACCTGTTCCGCACCACCGCCTTCAAGTTGACCGCGATTTATCTCGTCATCTTCGCGCTCTTCGCCGGGTTTGTGCTCGGCTATGTCGCCTGGAATGCCAAGCGGCTGCTGGATGACCAGATCCGATCGACGATCGACGCCGAGATCCAGGGGCTCGCCGAGCAGCAGCGCCTGGGTGGCATCAGGCGCCTCGTCAATATCATCGAGCGGCGTTCGCGCGCGCCGGGCGCTTCGCTTTATCTCGTGACGACGCCGGTCGGCGAGCGTCTGGCCGGAAATGTCGAGGCACTGCAGCCGGGCGCTCTCGACCTGCCGGGTGAGAGCGAGATCGAATATTCCCGCAGCAGCGACGCGCTCGACTCGCCGAGCCGCGCCATCGTCCGGGTCTTCGTGCTTCCGGCCGGCTTCAGGCTGCTCGTCGGCCGGGACCTCGAGGAACGGGATCGGCTGGGCGTGGTGATCCGGCGGGCGGCCGGCTGGTCGCTTCTGCTCGTCTTCGTGCTGGGCTGCTTCGCGAGCTGGTTTGTGGCGCGGCGCGTGCTCAAGCGCATCGACGACATGACCGATACCGCGCAGACCATCATGGCGGGGGATCTCAAGGGGCGGCTCGCGATCTCCGGTACCGGCGACGAGCTGGATCGGCTGGCGCTCAATCTCAATGCCATGCTCGACCGGATCGGCGAGTTGATGTCTGGCATGCAGGAGGTCTCCGACAATATCGCGCATGATCTCAAGACGCCGCTGACACGTCTGCGCAACCGGGCGGAGGAGGCGCTCCGGACCGCCCAGTCGCCGGACGAACTCCGCGGCGCACTGGATGCGTCCATCGATGAGGCCGACAATCTGATCCGCGTCTTCAATGCGCTGCTGATGATCGCGCGGCTGGAAACGGGGCGGATCAATGACAGCATGGCCGAATTGGATCTCTCGGAGGTTGTTTCGGGGCTCGCCGAGCTCTACGAACCCTTGGCGGAAGAGGCGGGTCTTGAGATCGTCACCGAGGTTACGCCTGACCTGCGCGTATTGGGCAATCGCGAGCTGATCGGACAGGCGCTCGCCAACCTGATCGACAATGCCCTGAAATATGGCAAGCCGACCGGGGAGGCCGCCCCCATCGTGCGCGTTGCCGCCGGGGTGGTCGGGCAACAGATCGAGCTCTCCGTGACCGATAATGGGCCAGGTATTCCCGAGGCCGACCGCGGTCGCGTTCTCGAGCGCTTCGTCAGGCTGGATCAGAGCCGCAGCAAGCCCGGCTTCGGGCTCGGCCTCTCGCTCGCGGCCGGCGTCGTCCGGCTCCATGGCGGCCAGATCAGGCTCGAGGACAATGCGCCGGGCCTGCGCGTTGTCATGCTGTTGCCGGAAGCTCCGCCCAAGCCTGTGGAAACAGCCGGGGAAGGAGCGCTTCCCGCCTCGACAGCGCAGGCGAACCCTGCTGGCCTCCAGTCGGCTTGATCGGCGGGGTTATGCAATGGACGGGCAGCTTTGCGAGAGAGTTTCGAGCGCGCCCGTCCTGCCGGCGCGGGCCAAGGCCGATGCGCTCATCGCGCATGACCTGATCGATCGCCTGCGGGACGAGAAGGCCGCCCAGGCTCTCGCCGCCCATTTCGCGGACTATCCGCGTTCGACCGAACTCGTCGCTGGTCTGCTGGCGCATTCGCCTTTTCTCGCGCAGGTCATGCGGCTTGATCCCGAAGGGCTGCTCGCCTCCCTGACCTTGCAGCCGGAAGCGCAGCGGGACGCCCTGCTCGGTGATATCCAAGCTCTGGGTGCCGCCGCCGAATGCGAGACCGGCGAACTGATGCGGGGCTTGCGGCGCTTTCGCCAGGCCATGGCGCTGCTCGTGGCGCTCGCCGATATCGGCGGCCTCTGGGATGTCGAGACGGTGRCGGCCGCCTTGACCGCGACCGCCGACATGGCGGTGCGGCTGGCGGTTGCGCATGCATTGCGGCAGGCGGCCGACCTCGGGCGGATTACCCTGGCCGATCCAGCCAATCCAGGCCCGGGCTCAGGCCTCGTCGTGCTCGCGCTGGGCAAGCACGGCGCCGGCGAGCTGAATTACTCCTCCGACATCGATATCGTCGTCTTCTTCGATCCCGAAGCGGCCGAGGCCGCGGGCGTCGCCGAGCCGTCGAGCTTCTTCGTCAAGCTGACGCAACAGGTCGCCCGGATCATCCAGGAGCGGACCCCGGACGGTTACGTCTTCCGCGTCGATCTCAGGCTGCGGCCCGATCCCGGCTCGACGCATGTCGCCGTCGCGCTGCCGACCGCCTATTCCTACTATGAGACCGTCGGTCAGAACTGGGAACGGGCGGCGATGATCAAGGCGCGCCCCGTGGCGGGCGACCTCGAGCTCGGCCACCGCTTCATCCGCGATCTCGCCCCCTTCATCTGGCGCAAATATTTCGACTTCGCCGCGATCGCCGACATCCATGCGATGAAGCGCCAGATTCAGACGGTGAAGGGCCACGAGACCGTTGCGGTCGCCGGCCATAACGTGAAGCTCGGGCGCGGCGGCATCCGCGAGATCGAGTTCTTCGTGCAGACACAGCAGCTCGTCTTCGGCGGCAGGCGTCCGGCTTTGCGCGGTGCGCGGACCCTCGACATGCTGGCCGAACTGACCCGCGAAGGCTGGATCACGCCCCAGGCGCGCGACGAGCTCGGCGAATCCTATCGCTTCCTGCGCACGATCGAGCACCGCCTGCAGATGCGCAATGACGAGCAGACGCAGACGCTGCCGACGCAGAAGGCCGATCTCGAGGCCTTTGCCCGTTTCTGCGGCTATCCCTCGACGGCCGCTTTCGGCAAGGCGCTGACGGCTCATGCCAAGCGCGTCGAAGGCCATTATGGGCTGCTGTTCGAAGAAGGTCCGAGCCTGGCGAGCGAGGCAGGCACATTGAGCTTCACCGGCACCGAGCTTGATCCCGATACGTTGGAAACGCTGGGCAAGCTCGGCTTTCGCGCMCCGAAAACCGTGGCGGAGACCGTGCGCGGTTGGCATTTCGGCCGCCGTGCTGCCGTCACCAGTGCGCGCGCCCGTGAGGTGTTGACCGAGCTGACGCCGGCGCTGCTCGTGGCGCTGGGCCGCACGGCCGATCCCGATGGTGCACTCGCCCATCTCGACAACGCCTTCGTTCGGATGCCGGCGGCTGTCGAACTGCTGACCCTGCTGCGTTCGCATGGCTCGCTCTTGACGATCTTCGCCGAGATTCTTGGCAGCGCCCCTCGCCTGGCCAAGGTCGCCGCCCTGCACCCGCATGTGCTCGACGGAGTGATCGACCMGGCCTTCACCTCATCCGTGCTCGATGGCGAGGCGGTCGCGCGGCGCATTCGCGCCGCTGTCGGGACGCCGCCGCCCAGCGTGGAGGACGGGCTCGATCGACTGCGCGACGCGGCCCGGCAGGAGAAC
>NZ_JBFTLD010000064.1:0-27063 GCF_056396265.1 Allobosea sp. 05T422_2
GCCTTACGGCAGGGGCTGTGCGCAAGGGCGATCGAGCCTTACGGCAGGGGCTGTGCGCAAGGGCGATCGAAGCCTGATGCTCGCCGAAACCAAGAACGGTAGCGCGAGGGAGGTGCTGTTGTCCGATCGAGCGTGGGCCGATCTCAGCGCGCATGCCGAGGGCCTCGACGACGCCGAAGTTCTGTTTCCGGGCCGCGGGACCATCGACTTCAGGTGGAAGCTCGCGAGAAAGGCCGCGAAAGTTAAGGGGTTCCGAATCCACGATCTCCGGCACGAGGCTCTCTCAAGGATGGCAGCGCGCGGCGTCGACATCAAAACGATGATGGCGCAGTCCGGCCACAAAACGCCTGCGATGCTCCTTCGGTACTTGAATCCCACGCGAGAAGAGCGCCGCCGAGCTCTGTTCGGGGAATCAAGTCCACCGCCTGACGCGGCATCGAATCCCGCGTCGGTAAAGGCCGATCCGGGCGCGGAGACTTCCGCATCGTAACGCCCGGATCGGCCGGATTCAGTTATCCCGGGACAGGTCAATCCTTCGCGGCCGGAGAGTGCCGGCGGAGCCGGCGCGAACCGGCCGCCATCGACGACGCCMCCGCGAGGGGCGTGAGGCCCCCTTGGAGGGGGCCGGAGCCGGATCCTATRGTCCGGGGGTGAAGTAGACGTCGTTTCCTATCGGGCGTGCTTCCAGACCTTCACGGCGGAGATGACGAGGATCAGGGCCAGTCCCGGAAGCAACAGGCTGGCCGGGACGACGCCGAGCAACTGGCCACCGATGAAGGCGCCGACGATGGACCCGGCGGCCATCGCGAGCAGGAAGGTCTTGTTCCGGCCGATCTCCGATCAGTGCGCCGGAGTCGAGGGCAATGGTGATCTTGAGCCTCGCCATGTGGCTTCCTCGACCGCATGCCCGTTCCGGGCGACGCCTTCGGCTTGTGCCTTGCACCGCCGGCGGTGAACATGATCACGGCGCCGGTCATAGGGATGGGGATCCCTCGCGGCGCCGTGCACTAGGTAAGGTCATGTTCGTCACCGGCAGCGCACAGGTCAACCTTCCCCGTCGTTACGGCCGGTGAGCCCCCGGCTCGGACACTCCGTTCCGAGCCGACGTCCTCGCCTTCCCTCCGAAGCAAAATTCGTTGACGCGACCAGCGTCCGCCTCGCGAAATCAGACGGAAAGGCTCCATCGGCGCCTTCTCCTGGCTGGACGCACGACACTGTCGTCGCGGCAAACACCGGCTGGGAACTCGATCCGGAATGCTGGGTGGTATCGGACGCCCGGCGCGCGGTGCTGGACGGCCAGACACATCATCTTGCCGCCCTCTTGGAGGAAGCAGGAGTTCCGGCCCGCCAAGATGCTTCCGTGGTGGCGATCGGGGCCGTCACCGGCATCGTGACGCCAGTCTCCCCTTGGCGGCCGATCCGGTTCTTGCCTGCGGTCGCGTCTCGCGATCGCCGCCCAATGCTCAACGCCCTGCGGTACTGGATCGAGAAGGTGCACCCGCGAAGCCGGTATCTTCGCTACGGGGTGATCACCCACGGTGATCTCGTGCCGGCTTTCGGAGACCTTCGGAAAGCCCTCCAGACGTTGGCGCGCGACGTCTCGAAATGGGCGGATGAAGCCGACGAACGGTATGGGATCGTGGTCCATTTCCGCGGCTCCGAGTTCACCAGAAAATCAGCGACCGAACGCGAGCTTGATCCGGAGCGATACCCTGGCGACCCGGTGCTGTATCACCCGCACGCGAACGTGCTCTTGGAGCCAACGCGGCTTCTTCCGAAGGAAGGGCCCGGCTCATGGAGCAAGTTCCTAGAGTGGACACATGAGTTCTTCGGCGCGCATTGGGAAGATAACGGACGCATCAAGAACGTGCGCGAGTTGGTCAAATACGTCGTCAAGCCCGGCGATCTGGTCGAGGGCGCGAAGCCCCTCGACTCCCGGGAGGCGCGATGGCTGCATGAATCCCTGTTCCGATTGAACTTGGCCCAGCCTCTCGGCGCGTTCCGTACCTACTGGAAGACACTGGCGGACAGTAAGAGGAAGGTAGCCGCCGTCCGTGCCAAGAACGGAAGGGGGCGGCTCCACGTGGTCCCGAAGGCCACTCGCCTCAACCATTCGCGGCCTCGGCCGCATCAGCAATCGGGCGATGAGTGCAATGAGGGCGTGGCGGCCAAGGCCGCCAGCTTGGGAGCGCCGGCGAACACGATCTTGGGCGTGACGCTACCTCAATGGAAACACACTCCGTGGGCCGAGCCTTTGATCCTGGTACAGAACTATGAGCCGAAGCCTTGGGGGCAGGCTTCGAAGGATCGGCTGGCAGAGGTTGACTACGAACGGCATGCGGCCCGGAAGGCATGGGACGCGGCAGGAGCACCGGAACCGGCCGTGGCACTTCGGGTGGCTCGGGCGTGGCGCGCGGGCGGCAAGGCAATCGTGACGCCGTTCCGCCGCGACCCACGGGAGGCCGCGGCGGGCTCCTATAGAGTTCACAACAGTAGCTTAACTGTCCGGGATGAAGTGCGGCACGAAGGGGGTGTCGAAAGGAGTCATCGGCCTCCTGACCTGGGGGGAGCGACGTTCCTGAAGCTTCCCGGAAGGCCTTCCATCGAAATCGAAAGCACCTTCATCAACATCTTCGACGCTCCGGAACGGAGCGAAGGGCGAGGCGTGGCAGCATGACGTTAACCCTGGGCGAAAGTCGGGGGCTCCATTCCCTTCATKGGCTCTCCAGGAAGATCGCGGCGGCACGCTGCCGCGATCAGGAGAACGCGATGGGGAAGGTCATCAGCATCCGGCCGCAGCCGACGACATCGAGGTGGGGACGGATGCCGGACGGTAGCTATCTGTCGGAAGCGACGCTCACGAGTCCCATGTTCTGCGTGGGGCTGGAAGTCCGTCGCGATGCTGGACGGTGGGCGTGGCTCGTCGCCGACAGCGACGGCGAAGGCGACGTCACCGTGGTCGTGCGGAGCGGGCATGCGCCGTCCCTCGCAAAAGCCCGATCACTCGCGGAAGGCGCGGCGGCGGCGGTTCTGGATGACGCTGTGCGATACATCGCAGGCCGGGCGGCGTAACCGTATCGGCTTGCCGGAGCGAGAACGCGGGGCGACCTTCGGGTTCCCCCGCGTTCTCGCTCCGGGATCCCCTCGGGAGAGGCCCCGGCAAGGCCCGCGGAGCGCCCTCGGAGAGCCGACGCCATGCAATGGCGTTAGTCGGTCACTAAGACCTTCCGCCGGCGGTCCCGCGAGCTCACGCTTTCAGGCATGGGCACGACAGGATTCCAGTTCATCCATTTGGAGGCATACTCCCGCAAAGCCGACACGGCCGGACGCTCGGTATCGTGGGTGCTCGATGAGGCAGCGCGCGCCCCCGGAGCATGCCCGCATGTGTCGGCACCGGCAGCACCTGAGATCGTCTTCGGCCTCCCCGTCGAAGAGGTCCGTCGCCGCCACGATGAAGCCTGCGCGGGGGCGAAAGCCATTCTTGCGAACGGGAAGACTCGCGCGATCAGCAGCGGTCAGAAAACCATGCTGACGGTGGTGGCCAGCCATCCCGCTTCCATGAATTCGGTTGATGCCGATCCTGGGATCGCGGCCGACGTCGCGGCGTGGGAGGCCCGCACTGTCGCTTGGCTCCGGGCTCAGTACGGAGACGGACTCGTCTCGGTCGTGCGGCATGTCGACGAGTCCCGTGCTCACATCCATGCCTATATCCTTCCCGCCGATCTACGGGCTACACACCTCCACCCCGGGACGGCCGCCAAGCGCGCGATCGCGATTGCCGGCCCGGGGGAGGGCGAGGATTCGAAGACACTGAATCGTCGCGGTGATGCGGCGTACCGGCAGGCGATGAGGGAATGGCAAGATGGGTATTGGGAACAGGTGGGCTTGCCTTCCGGGCTTGCGCGTCTCGGCCCAGGCCGAAGGCGTCTTTCGCGATCGAAATGGCAGGCTGAGAAGGCCGCTGCCGCCGCGACGAGGCAAGCTCTCAATCGTGCCGCGCAGATCAACGCCCGAGGCAGTGAGTTCGCCGCCAAGACGATGACGGATGCGGCAGCCGTGATTGCCGCGGCGCAAGAGAAGGCAGTGGCTGCACAAGCGCTTCACGACACCGCCGAGGTCCGCGAGAAACAGGTGGCGGCCATCTTCAGCCGTGCTGATCGGCAGGCGACGGAGGCGAAAGCCCTTCACGCTACCGCCCAAGCCCGCGAAAGGAAGGCGTCCGAGACTCTCTCTCGTGCCGGCCGGCAGGCGGAGCGGATCGTCGCCGGGGCTGAGGCACGGGCATCGCTTATATCTTCGTTCGGTTCCAGGCTCCGATCGCTATGGGATGGACTGCGCCGTTCCTCGATCATGGAGGCTGCTCGCCGGGCAGTGGCAGCCGACCTTTCCCGTGAGCGAGCCCGGGCGGACGAAGCTGCGCGGCGAGTTCTCGAGGAAGCTTCGCGGAGGCAGGAATCGGAGCGCCGGGCGCGCGCGGCGGCCGAGGCTGCGCGGGTATCCGCGCGCGAACGTGACCAGGCGCGGCAGTCGCTTGCCGCGATGCGGCCTGCGGCTCCGGAGGCAGGCAGGAGGATGGGACGATGATGCGGAACAGGGGGAGGACGTGCTCGGAAATAGCAGCCGCGCGCGGGCGCCATGCTCGTGAGCGGAGACGGTCTGCGGGAGAATCACCTCTTCGCGGGGAAATCGTGTTCGGCATGACCTGGCTGGCAAGCCTGATGGCAAGTCTGGCACTGGCTCCGTTCCGAATTCGCTCCGCCGGATCCCGGGATCCGGTCACCTACGTTCCGACGCCTCGCGAGCTCGGTGTGCCCGGCCCGCTGCGACACCGGCCAAGTGGACGTCTGCATGGGCGATACCGCGCGGCGCCGAGCATGAGCCGCATCCTGCGCGACTTGAAACGTCCTGCGGCGCACGACGCCGCCACGTCGGCGCTCATGGCGCGGATCGGCGGCGACGCCATCACCCTCGGGTGGGTCGTCGCGATGGTGGACGCGGGCGGCATCTGGCGGTTGGCTCTCCACGCTCGTCCAGGAGTCCCCGATGCCGACGTCGTTGCCGCGTGGCAGGCCGAGGCCAGAGCCGATCGGGCCGCGGCCGAAGCCGAAGCCGTCGCAGCTTTGAAGGCCTCGATTGCCGCCGCGAACGCAGCCGAGGGGAACGACGATGGCGGCCATACGTTCGCCCCGCCTCGGCCCTGAATCCCATGATGGATCACCCCATCCAACCCAAACTTTGCGTCCTACATGCTTCCTACGGCCTCGTTTCAGCGACTGAGAAGCGAAATAGGGAACTTGATGCCCTTTACGGCCTCGACCCTGCACCCGCCAACCGCTGTGCGACCGCGTTACCGTTCTGTCAGCGATTGGCGGTATCCTGTGATTCCGCTGAGTCGACTGGGACCTTTTTCTTGACGTCCTTTCAGCCGTGAGCTCCAGCTTCCTTACGAGCGGTCCGAGGAAAACAAATGCGCAATACACTGACATCATTGGAGCTTTGCGCGGGTGCGGGGGGGCAAGCTCGTGGCCTCGAATTGGCTGGTTTCGATCATGCCGGCGTGGTCGAGCTGGACGGCGATTGCTGCAAGACGCTCCGCCTGAACCGGCCTGAATGGACCGTCCACGAGGAAGATCTGAACCTATTCGATGGTCGGGCCTATAAGGGCATTGACCTTCTAGCCGGGGGGCTTCCGTGCCCTCCATTTTCCGTTGCGGGAAAGCAACTCGGCAAAGACGACGAGCGCAACCTATTCCCGGCGGCGATCCGGCTCATTGATGAAACTCGGCCGAAAGCCGTCATGATTGAGAACGTGCGCGGTTTTCTCGATGCCGTGTTCGAGGACTACCGTGGTTACATCAAGGGCGAGTTGCACAAGCTGGGCTACGAGGCTCACTGGCGGCTTCTGAACGCTTCGGATTATGGCGTACCCCAGCTCCGCCCGCGCGTCGCTATCGTAGCTCTCCGGAACGACATCAAGGACGGCTTCGACTGGCCCACTCCGAACCCGCATGACGCTCCAACTGTCGGCCAGACGCTGATTGACCTGATGGCCGCGAATAAGTGGCGAGGCGCGAAGAAGTGGGCCGCGGGTGCCGACGAGATAGCGCCGACGCTCGTCGGCGGATCCAAAAAGCACGGCGGCCCAGACTTAGGTCCGACTCGCGCACGCAATGCTTGGGCTTCGCTTGGGGTCAACGGCAAGTCGCTCGCAGAGGAAGCCCCGGAACGCGACTTCGTGGGTATGCCCCGACTGACCGTGCGCATGTGCGCGCGCATCCAAGGTTTCGATGACCAGTGGATATTCCATGGCCGGAAGACCGCCGCCTACAGGCAGGTCGGCAACGCGTTCCCGCCCCCAGTGGCCCGAGCGGTTGCAGAGAAGCTGAAAGCGGCCATGGAACGGCGCTCTACCTACCCCGTTGCGGTTCCGGCCTGAGATCTATTCGCCACAAGTCATGTCCGCTAGCTTGCGGGCATGGCTCACCAGCCCCTTGATTCGCATCATCCCGATTTCCCTTCCGTAGCCCCGATCGTGGAAGCGATCCTTGCTGCGGCCGGCGGCCTCTCCGAGTTTGAGGTACGTGTTCCTCTGCTCCTCCGGACGGCCATCGATGAGGTGGTAGACGCTCCAAGGACAAAACGCTTCCTGCTCAACGAGACCGAGAAGACCGAAAAGACATATCTCGGGACCAAAGTCGAAATCCTGATCCGCTCCTATCTCGGTTTCGAGAAGGGTTCGATTTTGGACATGAATGTCAAAGGCGCAGAGGTTGATATTAAGAACACGATGGGATCCAATTGGTCGATCCCCAAGGAGAACGTCGGCCGTCCTGCTCTTCTCATCAGGTCGAGCGAGTTGCATTCCGTCTGCGACGTGGGTGTCGGAATTCTTCACGATTCGTATCTGCGCGCCGGCGAGAACCGGGACACAAAGCGCGGTCTGGCCGCGGCCCACTTCAAGGACATCTGGTGGATCCTCAGGCAGCACCCCTATCCGGTGAACTTCTGGCAACTCCTCACGGTGAAACAGCGGCAGCAACTGATTAGTGCGGGTGGAGGTACGAACCGCTTGGCTGCGTTGTTTGAACTGGTCCAGCGTCGGCCGATATCGCGAACGCAGGTGCAGGCCCTTGCCCAGCAGCATGACTACATGAAACGTATCCGGCGAAACGGCGGAGCCCGGGACATCCTGGCTCCGAAGGGCATTGCGCTGCTTTCCGGAGCATACGACCACGCAGCAATACAGGTGCTTGGCCTCGGCATTGTCACACGAGAAGAGTTTATCTCGGTCATGCCAAAAACTGATGCCGAACGCGCCATCCTTCGCGACGCAGGTTACATCGACTAGCCTCTGATTTCACGGTTCTCAGTGCCCGCGCGCAGCCACTCTGCCGCTTGGCGAGCAGTGTCTTCAAGCGCAGCGGTTCCCTTTCGTCGGAAGGAGCATTCCCAAATAACGAGATGCCGCCAGCCAGCTACCTCCACCGCGGCCAGGTTGCGCGCATCTCGCTCCCGGTTCTTCTCGATCTTCGGAGACCAGTAAGCTTGATTGGTGGCCGCGGGCTTTACTTCCCCGCAGTCATGTCCGTGCCAATAGCATCCGTGGATAAAGATCGCGGCTCGATGTTTCCGGAACACCATGTCTGGCTTTCCGGGAAACTGACCCGAATGGAGTGAGTACCGGAACCCCATGCCGTGCAGTGCCCGTCGGATAGCGAGTTCCGGCCCGGTATCTTTGGCCCGGATTGCGGACATCATCCGCGATCGGACCTCCTTAGTGACAGTGTCGACCATCGAGTTGTCCGAGATTGGGGGTCTGTTGAGCCGACCGGGCTCCCGAATCTCGACGCCATTTTAACGCGGCCTGGGGGGCAACTTGGCGTCGGAAATGCGGTGAGTCGCTGTCTGGAGCCGCTGCAACAAGAATCTTGTTGCAGCATTGTTGCAGCCCGGAACGTGCCCTCGCCAAAAGGTTGTAGCTCTCAGCTGTTCCCGTCAACAGAATTTGCTATTATTCTACCAAGGGTTAGTGGCGGAAGGGGTGGGATTCGAACCCACGGTGGGCTTGCACCCACGGCGGTTTTCAAGACCGCTGCCTTAAACCACTCGGCCACCCTTCCGGTTGGCCTGTCATTGCCGGGTGCGAGGCGTTTTTGYAAGTGCGATGACGTCAGGCCAAAATGAGTTCCCCGTTGCAGCGTCCGGATCAGCCCGCCACGAGCAGGTGAGTCGGGCTGGCGTTGGGCGGGCTAGGCACGGAGATGTCCCAAGCTGGCAGACTGTGCGCCGGATTTGGCGGAGCTCCGCCTCAAGGGCGTCTTGACGAGTGTTTGGCCGCCGATAGGGCCATTCCCAGGGGAAAATCACCGCCGAAAGTCGCCAAATGACAGCGTTGCATTGTGGCAACGCCTGTCCGAAAAATGGCGGCGGAATGGTCGCGGGTTGACACTTGCCGCATTTCGGACACCTTTGTGCCCGCTCAAGGGCATCCTAGATGCCGGATCGGGGCATTCGCGCTCGGCGAGTCGCCCGTTTAACGATCCCTTTACAGGATTGACCGAAAACTTCGGCTTCGCCGCAGGATGCGGCTTGGCCGGGCGATGGCTTTCGGCACAACGACGGACGACCATAATGATGCGAGGCGCAAGCTCTTCGGCTCCGGCATTGGCCCGTGTGGTAACCGACTCGGACAGAGCTTCCGCTTCCTCCCCCCTTGCTCTTCGTGCCGCGCGGCTTGGCTGCGTGGCACTCGCAGGTCTCCTCCTTGCCAATTGCGCGAATGATCAGGTTGCGCGTCGCAAGTCGAAGGAGATTGGCGCATTCCCCTCATCGAAATACGGCCCCGCCAGCCCCCGGGTTGTCGCGGACGGCCAGCCCGTTCCGAAGGGCGGCGGCCGCGAACTCGTCGGCAAGTCCTATTCCGTCGCGGGCAAGCGCTATACGCCTTATGAGAAGCCGGTCGGCTACACCGCAGTGGGCACCGCGTCCTGGTATGGCGAGGCCTTCCATGGCCGCCGCACCGCCAATGGCGAGGTCTATGACCGCGAAGGCATCAGCGCCGCGCACCCGACCATGCCGCTGCYGGCCTATGCCCGCGTCACCAACCTCCTGAACAACCGCTCGATCATCGTCCGCGTCAATGATCGTGGCCCTTACCATGGCGGCCGCGTCATGGACGTGTCGCAGAAGACGGCCGACGCGCTGGCCTTCCGCCATCTCGGCACGGCTCGTATCAAGCTCGAATATCTCGGCCAGGCCTCGCTTGGCGGCTCCGACGACCGGCTTCTGCTTGCAACCCTGCGAACGGATGGTATGCCGGCTTCGATTCCCGGCACCAGCGCCCCGACCATGGTCGCGAGCAACGCCGCGGTTGCCACCAACCGCACGGCGAGCCCGGATCTCGAGGACCCGCGCGACGAGCAGGCTCGCCAGCCTGTCGTCGAGGCCCCGGCGGCTCCGCAGCCGGTCGTGCAGGCCTATGCGCCGCAACCCGTCCGCACCATCGCGCCAGGCACTCCTGTCGCCGCAACGCTGGTTTCGACCTCGTCGAGTGCCGGCATCCCGGTCCGCGGCGCTCCGCTGCCGCCGAACCGTCCCTTCGACCTCGACACCATCGCCAATGCTGCGACCCCGGTTCTGCTCCGCCCGGCCGTCCTGCCGCCACGGCCGCCGGCATTGCGCACCGCCAGCCTGTTCGCCGCTCCCGAGCGCGCCCCGGCCGAGCGTTTCGCGCGGAATAACCCGCTGGCACGGGATCTGGTTCCGCAGACATTGCGGCCATTATCCCGCAATTGACGCGTATCGGGCTTGACCGGCTGAGCCCCGCTCTGCTTCAGATCGGGGCATGAACCCGCCCCGCTATCGCAATTCGATCGCTACGAGATTTGCGGCCGCCACACGCGCGGCGTGGCGGCTCTCTTTGTCCTGGCGGCTTCGGCTCCCGCGCTGGCCCAGAGCTTCCAGTCGCTCGCTCCACACGCGATTCTGCTCGATTCGGCCACCGGCGCGGTGCTTTACGAGAAAGCCGCGGACGAGCTCATGGTCCCGGCGAGCCTTGCCAAGCTTGCGACTGTCCTGGTGGCATTCCAGGAAATCGCGCAGGGCCGGCTCACTCTCGACAGCGAGATCGGCATTTCCGAGAACGCCTGGCGCAAGGGCGGCGGCATTTCCGGCGGCTCGACCATGTTCGCGTTGGTCCATAGCCGCATCAACCTCTCCGATATCCTGCAGGGCATCATCGTCCAATCCGGCAATGACGCCTCGATTGCGCTCGCCGAGGCGATCGCCGGAGATGAGGCGAATTTCGCGCGGTTGATGACCGAGCGGGTGCGTGCGCTCGGCCTGACCAAGTCGGTCTTCCGCAATGCGACCGGCATGGGCGACCCCGAGCAGAAGGTCACTGCCCGCGAGTTGGCGCGGCTGGCGGATCACATCATCAAGACCTACCCGGAGCTCTACAAAATCTTCGGGCAACGCGAGTTTACCTGGAACAAGATCAGGCAGCAGAACCGCAATCCGCTGCTGACCATGGATATTGGCGCTGACGGCCTGAAGACCGGCAATATCGATGAAGCCGGGTTCGGCCTGGTCGGTTCGGCGGTGCAGAAGGGGCAACGGCTGATCGTCGTGGTGAACGGGCTGAAGTCGGGCCGCGACCGTGCGCAGGAAGCGCGCAAGCTGCTCGAATGGGGCTTTCGCTCGTTCGAACCCCGCCAGCTCTTCGCCGATGGCGAGATCGTCGGCGAGGCCAGCGTCTACGGTGGAGCCAAGGGGCGGGTCGGGCTCAAGGCCAAGGGCCCGGTGAGCCTGCTGCTGCCGCGCGGCAGCAGCGACCGGTTGAGCGCGCGCATCACCTATCGTGGGCCGCTGACCGTTCCCGTCCAGGAGGGCGCCGAGGTCGGGCGGCTCCTTGTCACACGCGGTGAAATAAAGACGCTGGACATTCCACTCTACGCGGCCGAGACGGTCGAGGCCGGCAGCCTGCAGAGCCGCGCGCTCGATGCGCTGATGGAGGCTGCCACTGGCTGGGTGCGCAAGGCGCTCGGCAGGACCTGAGCGGCACGTGTCATGACAAAGGGACGTTTCATCACGCTTGAGGGCGGAGAAGGGGCCGGCAAGTCGACGCTGGCGCGCGCGCTCGCCACGCAGCTCGAGGCCGCGGGCATCCGTTCGGAGTTGACGCGCGAACCCGGTGGTTCGCCCAAGGCGGAAGCCATTCGCGAAGCCATTCTGTCGGGCCGGGTGAAGCATCATGGGCCCTTCATCGAAGCGCTGATGTTCTCGGCCGCCAGAATCGACCATATCGACCAGCGCATCCGGCCGGCACTTGCGCGGGGCGACTGGGTGATTTGCGACCGTTTCATCGATTCGACGCGGGTCTACCAGGGCACGCTTGGGCGCATCGATCCCAAGCTGCTGGCGRAACTGGAACAGGTCACCATCGACGGCCTTACGCCGGATCTGACGCTGATCCTCGATCTCGACCCCAGGGTCGGCCTCGCTCGCGCCGCCCGTCGGCGGGCGCCCGGCGAGGGCAAGGACCGCTTCGAGGGCGAGGCGCTCGCCTTCCATCGCAGCTTGCGCGCGGCCTATCTTGCAATCGCCGAAGCCGAACCGGCGCGCTGCTCGGTGCTTGATGCGACGCTCGCTCCGGAGGATCTGGCCCAGGCCGCCTGGGCGGTCGTGCGCGAGCGCCTGCCGCTGAACCAGGACGCCTGATGCGCGAGAGCAGCAACGAACCGGACCGCCTTCCCGATGCGCCGCATCCGCGCGAGACGCTGGCGCTCGTCGGACATGCGCGCCAGGAGCGGAGTTTCCTGGATGCGCTGCGCTCAGAGCGCCTGCATCACGCCTGGCTTCTCGGCGGTCCCGAAGGCATCGGCAAGGCGAGCTTTGCCTATCGTGCGGCGCGCTTCCTGCTGGCTTCGGGCGATCCGCTGGCGCGCGCCGGCTCGGTGGAAAGCCTGGCGATGCCGGAAGAGGATCCGGCGACGCGGCGCGTGATGGCCCAGTCGCATCCCGACCTGCATCTGCTGCGGCGAACGGTGAAGCCGGACGGCAAGGGCGTGACCAGCAATATCCCAGTCGATTCCGTCCGCCGCGTCATCGACCGGTTCGGAACGAGCGCGGCCGAAGGCGGTTGGCGTGTCTGCATCGTCGACAGTGCCGAGGACATGGATCGCTCCAGTGCCAATGCGCTGCTGAAACTGCTCGAGGAGCCGCCGCCGCGCGCCCTTTTCCTGATCGTTGCCCATGCGCCCGGACGGGCGCTGCCGACCATCCGCTCGCGCTGTCGGCTGCTGACATTTGATGCGCTGGACGAAGGCGCGGTTGCCGAGGCCGGCCGGCTGGCGCTTGAGCGGATGGGATCGCCGTTCGACGCCTCCGCATTGATGCGCGCCGCAGCACTCGCGGACGGTTCCGTACGGCGTGCCCTGACCTATGTCTCCCCGGAGACGCTGGCGCTGGTCGAGGCCGTCAGGGCGCGTCTCGATGCCTTGCCGGGCGTCGATCTCACCGCGCTGCTCGCGCTGGCGGAAGATGTCGCGGGCCGCGCCGGCGAGAGTGATTTCGCGATCATGATCGACACCATTCAGAGCTGGCTCGCCGCGCATCTCCATGCGCATGCCCATGCCGGCGCGGCTCGCCTTGCACCGCTGGCGGAGGTATGGGAGAAGCTGGGTCGCGCGGCCCGCGAGGTGGAAACCTACAATCTCGACCGCCGGCCGCTCGTGATCTCTATGTTTCATGATCTGTCGGAGGCTGTTCGCCGGTCGCGCGCAGCTTGAAAGCGAACCGTCCGGACTGAACGATGGCCCAGGCCCCGAAATTCTATCTGACCACCGCCATTCACTACACGAATGGCCCGCCGCATATCGGGCACGCCTATGAGATGGTGGCCTCGGACGCGATTGCGCGTTTCAAGCGGCTGGACGGCTATGACGTCTTCGCCATGACCGGCACAGACGAGCACGGCCAGAAGGTGCAGCGCACCGCCGGGCAGAACGGGCTCGACGCGAAATCCTATGTCGATCAGGTGGCCCAGCGCTTCCAGGAGATGGAACAGACGCTCGGCTGTTCCTTTGACCGGTTCATCCGCACCACCGATCCGGATCACCTGCCGTCGACCCATGAGCTCTGGCGGCGCATGGAGCAGGCCGGCGACATCTACCTTGCCAAATATTCCGGCTGGTATTCCGTGCGTGACGAGGCCTTCTACGGCGAGGAGGAAACCACCCTCCTGCCGGACGGCACGCGGCTGGGCGGGCAGGGCACTCCGGTCGAATGGGTCGAGGAGGAGAGCTATTTCTTCCGCCTGAAATCCTTCCAGGAGCGGCTGCTGAAGCTCTACGAGGACGTGCCGGATTTCATCTCGCCGGCAACGCGCAAGAACGAGATCGTCAGCTTCGTGAAGGGCGGTCTCGAGGATCTTTCGATCAGCCGTACCACCTTCGACTGGGGCCTGCCGGTCCCAGGTGACCCAAAGCATGTGATGTATGTCTGGGTCGACGCGCTCAATAATTACGTCACCGGCTGCGGCTTCCCCGACGAGACCAATCCGCGCTGGCACTATTGGCCCGCCGATGTGCACATCATCGGCAAGGACATCGTGCGCTTTCATACGGTTTACTGGCCGGCTTTCCTGATGTCGGCCGGGCTGCCGCTGCCGAAGCGCGTCTTCGGCCATGGCTTCCTGCTCTCCAAGGGCGAGAAGATGTCGAAATCGCTCGGCAATGTCGTCGATCCATTCGGCCTCGCCGAGACCTATGGCGTCGACCAGCTGCGCTATTTCTTCCTGCGCGAGGTCTCTTTCGGCCAGGACGGCAACTACAGCCACGAGGCCATCATCGGGCGCATCAATGCCGATCTTGCCAATGATCTCGGCAATCTGGCCCAACGTTCGCTCTCGATGATCGCCAAGAACTGCGAAGGCAAGGTGCCGGTGCAAGGCGCATTGAACGAGGGCGACGAGGCCATGCTCGCTCTTGCCGATGGCGCGCTCGCCAAGGCACGGGCAGCGATGCAGGATTTTGCCCTGCACGTCGTGCTCGCGGAGATCTGGGCGCTGGTGGCGGAGGCAAACCGCTATTTCGCGGCCAATGAACCCTGGCGGCTGAGCAAATCGGATCCCGCCAGGCGCGACACCGTGCTCTATGTCACGGCGGAAGTGCTGCGCCAGGTCGCAATTCTGACGCAACCGGTGATTCCGAGCTCGGCCGGCAAGCTGCTCGACCTGCTTGCGGTCGGCGCGGAGGCCCGCAGCTTCGCGAGCCTGGGCGAAGCCGGGCGTCTCGCCAGCGGCACAGTTCTGCCTGCACCGAGCGCGATCTTCCCGCGCTATGTCGAGCCCGATGCCGGGCAGGTGGCCTGATGTTGATCGATACCCATTGCCATCTCGACTTTCCGGATTTCGCCGAGGATCTCGCGGCCTATGTCGCGCGGGCCGAGGCGGCAGGGGTCTCGCGGATGGTGACGATCTCGACACGGGTTTCGCGCTTCGGGACCTATGCCGGGATCGCCGAACGCTTCGCATCGGTGTGGTGCACCGTCGGCACGCATCCGCACGGCGCGCATGAAGAGCTCGACGTCACGGCCGACCAGCTTGCCAGGTTGGCGGAGCACCCGCGCTGTGTCGCAATTGGCGAGGMCGGGCTCGACTATCACTACGACAAGAGTCCGCGCGATGCGCAGGCGCAGGGGCTGCGCACGCACATTGCCGCAGCGCGCATGACCAGGCTTCCGCTCGTCATCCACGCTCGCCAGGCCGACGAGGACATGATCGCGATCCTGCGTGAAGAGACGGAGATGGGCGCTTTCCCGGCCATCCTGCACTGCTTCACGGCAGGTCCGGAACTGGCTCGGGTCGGCGTCGAGCTCGGACTCTACGTGTCCTTCTCCGGGATTCTGACCTTCAAGACCTCAGAGGATCTGCGCCAGATTGCGCGCGATATCCCGATTGATCGGCTTCTGGTCGAGACCGATGCGCCCTATCTCGCCCCGGTCCCGTTCAGGGGAAAGCGCAACGAACCGTCTTACGTCGTTGAAACGGCGAAGACTCTCGCCGACGTGAAAGGAGTCTCCTTCGACGAGATCTCGCGCGTCACGACGGAGAATGCGCGACGCTGCTATTGGAAGATGGATCACGCGGCGCCTGTGGCGCAGGTCGCCTGAGCAGCACGCCCAAGATGGCCCTGACGATCACGATCCTCGGCTGCGGTTCTTCTGGAGGCGTACCCCGGCCGGGCTCGGGCTGGGGGGCCTGCGATCCGAAGAACCCGAAGAACCGGCGTCGGCGCTGCTCGATCCTTGTCGAGCGCAATGGCGGCAACGGGACGACCAGGCTGATCGTCGATACCACGCCGGATCTGCGCGAGCAGTTGATCGATGCCGAGGTCAAGCATCTCGATGCGGTGCTCTTCACTCATGACCATGCCGACCACACCCATGGCATCGACGATATGCGGGCGCTGGTGCTGCATATGCGCAAGCGGATTCCGGTCTATGCGGATCCGGTAACGGCCGCGACCTTGCGGACGCGCTTCGGCTATATCTTCGAGACGCCGCCCGGCAGCCTCTATCCGCCGATCCTCGAGATGCAGTCGATGCTGGCCGGCGAACCGCTGACGATCGAGGGGGCAGGGGGCGGTATTTGCGCGCGCCCCATCGCGCTGGAGCACGGGCCGGGTTACGAGGCTCTCGGCTTCCGCTTTGCCGATCTCGGTTATGTACCTGATGTCAGCCTGATGCCGCCCGAGGCCAAGGCCACCCTGGCCGGCCTCGACGTGCTGATCCTCGACTGCTTGCGCGAGACGCCGCACCCGAGCCATTTCAGCCTGTCGCAGGCGCTGGAGGCAATTGCCGAACTGGCCCCCAGACGCGCGGTGCTGACCAATCTCCATATCGACCTGGACTATCAGAACCTGTCCAAGCGCTTGCCTGCGCGCATCGCTGTCGCCTTCGACGGCATGAGCCTGACGGTCGACGGCTGAGGCGAGAAGAGGGCACCCCGCCCCCGGTTCGGCCTCAGGCAGCGTTCTGGTGGTGCCATTCGTCCAGATAGGCCAGCACGGTCTTCAGGTCCGACACATCGACATAGCGGCGGCCGAGATCGCGCAGATTGTCCCTGTGTGGCTGCTCCTCGATATCCCCGACGCAGTCCTCAGGCACGATGGTGCGGTAGCGATAGCTGAAGGAATCGATCGAGGTCGCGCGAATGCAGCCGCTGGTGTTGCAGCCGGTGACGATCACGGTATCGACGCGTTCCTTGGTGAAATAATCGCTGACACCGGTATTGAAGAAGATCGACGGACCCTTCTTGCACACGGTCAGATCATAGGACGCATCATAGATGCGTGGATCATGGGCGACGCTCGGATGGTCGTGCAGGAAGGTCTCGCGCACGGCCGTGATCTTCCAATAGGGCATTTCCCGCTCGTTCATATAGGCGGTGTTGCAGTTGGCGACCGGCACATTGTAACGGCGCGCGACCTCGAGCAGAGTTGCGGTGTTCTCGAGGGCACGCATGACCAGCGGTGCACCGCCCAGCGGATACTGCGGATCGGTAAAGCCCTTCTGGAAATCGACCACGACAATGCCTGGCTTCCTGCCGAACCCGACCGGGATCTCGCCATAGCTGCGGTTCTGGTAATCGTCGCTCATCGCGGCTCTCCCTGCTTGCTGGCATGTTGTCGAGGTCATCCTTGATTGCACTAAAAAAACAAGCAAGATTGTTTTTCTAATACTGTATCGCCGAACGCCGGCGAGGCGAGGGCGGCCATGTCGAGCCCGAGGAGGAGAAGGTGAGCAAGGCAGAGCGGCAGCAGCAGATGCGCAGCATCATGACGCGCGAGCGGCTGATCCAGTCGACGCTCAATGAGATCTTCGAGGTCGGCTATCACGCCGCCACCACCCAGGAGATCGCCGCCCGGGCCAATGTCTCGCGGGGCGCCTTGCTGCATCATTTCCCAGCGCGGGCCGACATCGTCCTCGCCGCCATGGAGGAACTGCTCGAGGACGGCACTCGGCAGATCAGGGCCGTGGCCGACGAGGTCCAAAGCGGCAAGATCTCGCTCGAGGGGTTCGTCGAGTTCCTGTGGCAGCTCTTCTCGGGCCGGTTCTTCTATCTCTCGCTGGAGATGATCACCGAGGCACGCAACGATCCGGAGCTGTGCGAACGGATGATTCCGGTGGTGAAGCGCTTCCATCAGGTGCTCGACGGCATTTGGTCGGAGTTTTGCGACCCGCAGAAGCGCCCGCCGCAGCAAGCGCGCATCATCCTCAATCTGACGCTTTGCCTGGTTCGCGGCATGGGCGTCCAGACGGTTCTGCGTCCAGACCCGGGCTATTACCGCGAACTCATCGAGGCCTGGAAGGCATTGCTGCCGCAGCTCATCGACGGCCCGACCGGGGATCTCATCTTCGCGGGAGAAAACGGCTCGAGGTGACCAGCGAAGGATCAGCGCTGCGACGACGCTAATCCTGGAGGTGCTTTTGCGCGATCAGCGCGGCTTCGACCCGGCTCTTGAGGCCGAGCTTTGCGAGAATGTTCGAGACGTGAAACTTGGTGGTCTGGATTTGCACCCCCGTCGCCTCGGCGATCTCACGATTGCTGAAGCCGCGCCCGAGCAGGCGTAGCGTGCGGTTTTCCTTCGCTGAAAGCGCTGCGATCTTGGTGATGACGGGGTCGACCTCCTGCTGCCCTCGCATCGCGCTCAGCAGGCGCACGGCCATGTTGGGAGGGACATAGGATTCGCCCCCTGTGATCGCCCTGACGATCGCGATCAGATCCATGGCCGGGACGCCCTTCAAGGCATAGCCCGACGCGCCGGCGTCCAGCGCCYGCAGCACGACGTCTTCTTCCTCCGAGACCGTCAGCATGACCACTTTCACCTGCGGCCATGTCTGGTGAATCCGTCGCGCCGCGGCAATTCCGCCGCCAGGCATCGACACATCGAGCAAGGCGACCTGCGGGGAGAGCCTTCCTACTAGCTCGAAGGCTTCGTCGGCCGACGCACCTTCGCCGACCACCTCCAGGTCACCACTTCCCGAAAAGATCTGCACCAGACCCGCGCGGAAGATCGCGTGATCGTCCACGACAACGATGGATTTTCGTTCACGCAACGAGCAGCCCTCCACTGAGGTCCAGGGTCATCTTGAGCAGATTGCCTCCGTCACCGAGGCGGCGTTTCGTCAATGTTCCGCCAAGGCTCTCGACCCGTTCCTGCAGGCCGTAGAGCCCAATGCCCGCGCTGGGAAGGTCTTTCTCTGCAGACGAAGAGTCGCCTCCGCTGTCGGCCACCGAGACATTCAGGAGCGTTCCGTCCATCCAGCTCCGCACCTCCTGACCTGTTGCCCCGCCATGGCGATAGGCATTGTTGAGCCCTTCCTGGACGAAGCGGAAGACGCAGATCCTGACGGCATGCGACACCGGCTGAGGCAGCTCGGTGGTGGCGAGAGCTACGGATGTTCGCGTGCGCGCTTCGTGTGCCCGCACAGCCCGCTCGATAACCATATGGAGCGGCAGGTCGGCGATCTCGGGAAGGACAAGCCCCTTGGAGATGCTCCTGATCTCGCGCATCGCCTCGTCGAGCGCCGACTGCATAGTCAGCAGGGAGCGATCGCGCGGGGCCTTGCTTCTGGCGTTGCGCGCGTCCTCGATCTTCAGGATCGAGAAGCTGATCAACTGGGCGGGGCCATCATGGAGATCCGCGCCGATCCCGCGGATGAACTGTTCGTTCAGCTCCGCGACCCGCGCCGAGGCGCGCTGCAGCCGGTCGGACAACTGCCGGTTCTCGAGCAGCAGCTGTTCGGTCTCTTCGACGCGCCGCTCAAGGGCCTTCCTTTGTGTCTCGATGGTTCGGCTCCCGCGATGGACGATGCCGAACAGGGCGAGCATGATCGCCGCCGTAACCGCGGCAATGACCAGCCAGCTGCTCCGTCTGAGCGCTGCAAGCTCCTCCCGGAAGGGCTCGGCCTGCTCGTGGATTTCGGCAACGGCAATGATGCGGGAAGAGCCTTCCAGCCGGATCGGGCTGTAGATTTCGAGATAGCGGGTCCTGATGCCCCGAATCACATGCTCGCCTGCACGAGGGTCGGCATGGTCGGCCGTGACCTCGCCCGTCAGCGCCCGCAACAGGCCGTTGGGGCGGTCGAACTGATGGCCGATGATCTGGGGGGTGTTGGAGTAGGCCACGACCCCATCCGGCGTCCAGACCTCGAAATAGGGAAAGCGGCGCTTCACGGCCTCGTCGGCGAACAACTGGTCGAGCCGTGCGATCGCCCCCGCCGACAAGCTCTGGGAGGTGGCAAGCTCCTGAACGGCCGGAGCAACCAGACTCTGCATGAACAAAGCGGTCGAGGCTGCCTTGCTTCTGATCGCCTCACGAGAAACCAGCTCGGTGATCAGATAGCCGGCCACGAGCATGGCGATCTGCATGACGAGGCCACCGGCGATCAGGAACTGCACCGACAGCGTCGCGCGTCGTGGCGCGGCCTTCCCGGCGGGCAAGTGCTGCAACGGCACGCCCGTGATCACGTCACTGCTCTCGAAGTCCTGAACCGGCTTCAGCATATCGCCCGTCGACGTCTCCACGCAGAGATTAGCTCAAACTGATGACTGTGAGATCACCATCTGGCAGCGCGATCCATCAGTATTGCAAGCGAAACCGGCCAAGCGGCCCGGATCACTTCCGCAGTGAACGAAAACTGGTCGAAGGTCTAGTAAGCCAGCTCGCCCCCAGATGCGTCAGCGTCGGTTCAAAGGTCGTCGCGGTGCCACGCCCGTAAGTCGCCGAATATTGGCCGACCTTATCTTCTTCAAATCGACCCCATACCCAGCAATCCTTTTGCTTAACGAAGCGTAATCGGGCGGTTCGTCGGAAATGCCGCATGCAAGGGCGCTCACAGTCCTTCGTGCGGCTCAACGGCAGACGCTCGGTGCGGCAGAAGCAATTCTTGGGTCTTAACGCAGCACCGTGGGCGGAGCGAGGGTATCATGAAGCTCAATACGCACGACCTTGAGTTCATCCTGAAGCAGATCAAGATCGCCGAGGCCCATACGGCCGGGACGCCCTTGACCGAGTTGGTCGATAATCCGCTGGTGCCCTACGGGCTACGCACGGTCGACGGCACCTACAACAACATCATCCCGGGCAGGGAATGGGTCGGGTCGTCCGACCAGACCATGCCGCGCCTGCTCGATCCGGTCTTTCGCCCGGCAGAGAATGGGCCTGGCGGGGCACCGACGAGCTACCAGCAGACCTCCGGGAACGTCTACGACTCCCAGCCTCGTGTGATCTCGAACCTGATTTCAGATCAGACGATCGGCAATCCCGCCACGATCATTTCCGCGCTGACCAATCTTGKGCACGAGGACCCCTATCTGTTCCTGCAGGCGCATGCGGCTGTCTATGAAGCTGCCGTGTTGGCCTATGAGGAATGGGAGACGGCTGACCGCGGCCTCGCGCAGGCGAACGCCAATCTTGCACTTGCGCAACGCGCAATCGGACCAGCGCAGGGTCAGGTCGCTGTGGCACAGGCTGCTTTCGATCTGGCGGTTGCAGAGGGGGGCGATACCGGGCCGGCACTGGCTGCGCTCGCCACCGCGCAGGCAAGTCTCGCCACGGCCGTAGGCAATGCCACTGCTGCCGCGGCGGCCGTCGGCGTCGCAACCGCGACGCTAGCGGCCGAAGTGCAGCAGAAGCACGTCGCCTACGACGCAATGACGGACGCGCTCGGCGTCACGATGCAGGGCGACACCGTCCTTATCCCGAACGTCGCGCCCGATTTGGGCGACACCGCTCCGTTCAACGGGTTCTTCACGCTGTTCGGCCAGTTCTTCGATCATGGGCTTGATCTGGTCAGCAAGGGCGGGAACGGCACGGTCTATATCCCGCTCCAGCCCGACGATCCGCTCTACGTCGCCGGTAGCCCGACCAATTTCATGGTGCTGACGCGCGCGCAGAACCAGCCGGGCGCCGACGGTGTGGTGGGTACCGCCGATGACGTGCGTGAGCATAACAACGAGACGACGCCCTGGATCGATCTGAACCAGGTCTACACCTCGAATCCGTCCCACCAGGTCTTCCTGCGGGAATACGCCATGCTGGACGGCAAGCCCGTCGCGACCGGGCGCATGCTGGAGGGGGCGAATGGCGGCCCTCCGACCTGGGCCGACGTCAAGGAACAGGCTGCGTCCAAGCTCGGCATCCTGCTGACCGATGCGGACGTCCTGCGCGTTCCGGCGATCCTGACCGACCTCTATGGCGAGTTCATTCGGGGGGGCACCGGCTTCCCGCAGTTGGTCACCGGCACCGGCACGGGCTCCGTCGAGGGAAATCCGGGCGCGCTGGCTGTGGCCTCGGACGCCTTGTCGGCTGGCCGCGCCTTCCTGAACGACATTGCCCACACGGCGGTGCCGGGCGGGCTGGTCGATCATGACCGAAACCCGGCAACCGCGCCCGTTCTCGTGCTTGCCGACGATGATACCGTTGCCGGAAACCAGATCGCTCTCAACCAGTTCGGGATTGCGACAACCTATGACGACGAACTTCTCAATGCTCACTTCATCGTCGGCGATGGTCGCGGCAACGAGAATATCGGCCTGACCTCGGTCCACCATACTTTCCACCACGAGCACAATCAGCGCATCGACCAGATCAAGACGCAGTTGCTKACAGGCGAGGGGGCAGACGTCGCGTTCCTKAATGAGTGGCTGCTGACCGATGTCACGGTGATGCCGACATCGCAGGCCGAGATCGATGCGCTGGTCTGGGATGGCGAGCGTCTGTTTCAGGCCGGCCGGTTCTCGACGGAGATGGTCTATCAGCATCTCGTCTTCGAGGAGTTCGCGCGTGCCATCGCTCCCGATGTCGATCCCTTCGTGTTCTCCAACACCACAGTGATCGATGCCGGGATCGTCGCCGAATTCGCCCATGTCGTCTATCGCTTCGGGCATTCGATGCTCACCGACACGATCGACATGTTCAAGCTCGATGCGAACGGCAATCCCGTCGCGTCGGACATTGCACTGTTCGACGCCTTCCTGAATCCGATTGCCTTCAATGCTGCCGGTACGACGGCCGAGGCTGCGGCTGCGGCGATCCTGACCGGGATGACCCGGCAGGTCGGAAACGAGATCGACGAGCACATTACCGATGCGCTGCGCAACAATCTMGTCGGCCTGCCGCTCGACCTCGGCGCACTCAACATAGCGCGGGCTCGCGATACCGGCATTCCCTCGCTCAATGAGGCCCGCCGCCAGTTCTACGAGGACACGCATGACAGCCGCGTGAAGCCTTACGAGAGCTGGTACGATTTCGCGCTTTCGATGAAGAATCCGGCCTCGCTGATCAACTTCATCGCAGCCTATGGCACGCATTCCTCCTTGCTCGGCAATCTGACGCTTGAACAAAAGCGGGATGCCGCAACCCTGCTGGTCATGGGCGGGGCCAATGCGCCGGCCGATCGCATCGCGTTCCTGAACGGGACGGGCGCCTGGGCGAATGCCGCCAATGGCGCGACCATCACAGGCCTCGACGCAGTCGATTTCTGGATCGGCGGGCTCGCCGAGAAGAAGATGGCCTTCGGCGCGATGCTGGGGTCGAGCTTCACCTATGTCTTCGAGTACCAGATGGAGCAATTGCAGGCCGGCGACCGGTTCTACTATCTGAGCCGGACCCAGGGCCTGAACCTGCTGAACGAGTTGGAGGCGGATTCCTTCGCGCAACTCCTGATGCGCAACACGGATGCAGGGGCCGAGGGAGCGCCGCATATCAACGGGGCAGCCTTCCAGACGGCCACCTACATCCTCGAGATGGACCCGACCAAGCAGATCACGGGCCTAGGCCTCAACGGCAAGGCGGACCCGACGCATACCAACCCGGTACTGCAGGCCATTAGCCCGATGGTCATCCGCGACAATCCCGCGACGCCTGGCGCCGACAACAATTATCTGCGCTATACCGGCGTCGATCACGTCGTCCTCGGCGGCTCTGCCGGAAACGACATCCTGATCGGCGGCGAGGGGGACGACACGCTCTGGGGTGGGGCGGGCGATGATCGCCTCGAGGGCGGCTATGGCGTCGATCACCTGCATGGTGKAGCCGGCAATGACATCATCACCGACAGCGGCACGGATATCGGCGCAGCCGACGTCATTCATGGCGACGCCGGCGATGACGTCATCACGCCCGGCAACGGTCTCGACCTGATTTTCGGCGGGGACGGCAGCGACTTCATTTATGGCGGCACCGAGGGCAAGACCGTCTCGGGTGGCCAGGGCAATGACTTCATCCGCGGCGGGACGGGAGGCAGCTTCCTGGCCGGCAACGAGGGGGACGACTGGATCGAGGGCGGGGACAGCTTCGACACCCTGGCCGGCGAAAACTCCGAGCTGTTCTTCAACTCGACGATCATCGGCCATGACGTGCTCAACGGCCGCGGCAACGACAATGATTACGACGCCGAGTCGGGCGACGATATCATGATCCAAGGCGAAGGCGTCGAACGCAATAACGGCATGGCCGGGTTCGACTGGGCGATCCACAAGGGCCACAACGAGGCCGCTGACTCCGACATGGGCATGACCATCTTCCAGAACCAGCAGGACAACATCCTGCGCGATCGGTTCGACCTGGTGGAGGGCCTGTCGGGCTGGAAATACAACGACAAGCTGACCGGGCGCGAAGTCGTCATGGGCGCCTTCGACGAAAACGGCAATGCGACGCAGGTCGACCCCGGTGCGCCTCTCGACTCCTATTCGAGCGCGCTGCTCGAGAAGAACCTCTCGCTGATCGCGGGACTGGAGCGGCTGGTCGCGCATCTCGACCGGACGACTGTGACGGTTGCCGGCAAGACCGAAACCATCGTCATGGACACCTCCGACGCCTCCGACATCCTGCTGGGCGGCGGCGGCAGCGATCTAATCGAAGGCAAGGCCGGCAACGATATCATCGACGGCGACTCCTGGCTGAACGTGCGGATCAGCATCCGCGATGACCAGGGCAATGAACTCGCAACGGTCGACACGCTGTCGGACACGATCACCAATGCGGACCCGTCGGTTGCGCATTGGAACGGGCGTTCTCTTCCAGAACTGATGCTCTCCCGTGAGATCATACCAAATCAGCTCAACATCGTTCGCGAAATCCTCGACGGAAACCAGGCCGGCGATATCGACACTGCGGCTTACTGGGATGTCGCGGCCAATTACCTGATCAGCCGCAATGAGGATGGCAGTGTCACTGTCACGCATGTCACCCAGTCCGCAGCGGTGATCGATCCGACCACGGGGCGGGCGCGCCAGTCTGACGGATCCGACCGGCTGTTCAATATCGAGGCGCTGAAGTTCGCGGACCAGACCGTCAGCCTCAACCGGCTCGTGACCGGGGCGCTGACCATCACGGGCACCGAGAACGTGCTGACCGCGGACACCTCTGGCCTCAGCGATGCCGACGGCCTCGGCACCTTCAGCTATGCTTGGCAATCCTCGACGGATGGTGGCGTCACCTGGAACACGATCGCTGGCGCAGCATCTGCCAGTCTGACCGTCTCGGCCGCCCTCACGGGCCAGTTGATCCGGAGCGTCGTGAGCTATGTCGATGCTCGCGGTTTCGCGGAGTTCGCAATCTCCGATGTGACGGCGAAGGTCGGCAGCAACACCAATGGCGCGGTGGTCGAGGTCATCAACGGAACCGCCGACGCCAACCTGCTCAATGGTCGCGGCGGCAACGATACGATCAACGGGCTGGCCGGCAACGACATCATCAATGCCGGGGCCGGGGCCGACACGGTCGATGGCGGGGATGGCAACGACACGATCGATGGCGGTGCGGGCAATGACGTGCTCTCTGGCGGAGCCGGGAATGACACGATCATCGGTGGCGCCGGAAACGACACCCTGACTGGCGGCGCCGGCAACGACACGCTCGACGGCGGCGACGGCACGGCCGATGTTGCGGTCTATGCCGGCCCGATCACCGACTACGACATCGCGCTGGATGGGACCGGCCGGATCGTGGTGACAGGCGCGGCCGAAGGCACCGACACGATCAGCGGTGTCGAGCGCTTCTCGTTCGGCGGGACGACCTACACGCAGGTCGTTGCGGGCACGAACGGTGCCGACGGCGCGCTTCTCGGCGGAGCCGGGTCTCAGCTCATCTTCGGCTTTGCCGGCAATGACACGATCATCGGTGGCGCCGGAAACGATGSCATCCATGCGGGAGCGGGCGACGATATCATCGCCTGGGCCGTCGGCGATGGCCGCGACGTCGTCAATGGCGGAACCGAAGGTTCCGTCGGCGACACCTTCTCGATCACCGGAGCGGTCGGCGCCGAGACATTCCGCGTCTATACCCGCGCCGCCGCCGCCGGCGTTGGCGGGATCGGCTATACCGGAACGGCGGAGATCGTGATCACCCGAAGCGTCGGGGCCGGGGCGGCGACGATCATCGCCGAACTGACCGAGATCGAGGAGATCGTGATCAACGGCGCGCCCGCATCGCCTCCAGGCGGTCCGGTGAACACCACCATCGCCGGTGACACGATCCAGGTCTTTGGCGATTTCACCCAGACCAGCCTCAACCTGAACACCATCACGATCGATGGCACGAGCGGCAACGACACGATCGACATCTCGGCGCTGAGCTCTGCGCATCGCATCGTCTTCAGGTCAAACGGTGGCAATGACACGATCATTGGCTCGCTTCGGGCTCAGGACGTCATCGAGCTGCCGGATGGCGCGACGCTGGCAGACTACGAGGCGACCGATAATGGCGACGGTACGACGACCCTGTCGAATGGCAGCCACTCGATCACCTTCACCGGGGAGATGCCGGTCATCGATGATGGCGACGACGATGATGATGACGACGATGACGACGGTGCCGGCAATGGCGACGATGACGACGACGATGATTGCGGCTGTGACGACGACGATGATGATGACGGGGCTGGCACGGGTACACCGCCTCCCGGTTCGGGCACCAATCCCGGGACGCATGTCGGGACGGGGCTGAGCGATGTCCTGATCGGGGCGGCGGGGGCCGACAACCTGATMGGCCAGGGCGGCGACGATACCCTGATCGGTGCGGGCGGCGACGACACGATCTCGGCKGGCGAYGGCAACGACTTCGTCGATGCCGGGGAGGGTCGTGACGTGGTCTTCGGCGGGGCCGGCGACGACGTGCTGCTTGGCGGGGCCGGCAACGACCTGATCGATGGCGAGGCCGGCAACGACCGGATCTTCGGTGGCACGGGCGACGACCGGATCACGGCCGGCGCCGGCGACGACACTGTGGTGGCGGGCGCGGGCAATGACGTGATCGTGGCGACAGTGGGCGACGGCAACGACGTCTATTTCGGCGATGACAGCGACGGCGGCACGGGCATCGACACGCTCGACATGTCGGCGATCACGGCGAACCTGACGGTCGATCTCGGCAACGGCCTGCTCGGACGCGGCAGCGCGGTCAGCACGCAAACCGGCAGCGACACGCTCTGGAGCATCGAGAACGTCGCGACCGGCTCGGGCAACGACACGATCACGGCCAGTGCGGCGGTGAACGTGATGGAAGGCGGGGCGGGCAACGACACCTTCCGCTTCGAGAGCAAGGAAGCGGCGGATGGCGACACCATCCTCGACTTCGAGCCTGGCGATAAGCTCGACCTCTCCGGCATCGACGCCAATGGCGCGCTCGCCGGCAACCAGAGCTTCACCTTGACCAACGGCCCGGCCTTCACCGCCACGGCCCAGCTGGTGGTCGCCTACGAGACCCGGGCCGACGGCGACTACACCGTGGTCAAGGGCAATGTCGACGCCGACGGCGATGCCGACTTCCAGATCAACCTGAAGGGCAGCCACACCCTGACCGGCAGCAACTTCAGCTTCTAGAAGCCGCGCCTTTTCGGCCGGCGGGCCCCGTGCCCGCCGGCCGGCACTCCCTTCCTGCACCGCCTTCCTGCCGACTGCTTCTCCTTTTGACGGTTTGCGATCATGGCACCTTCCAAGGCACAGACCTCCGCCCGCAAGCGCGATGCCGCCAGGCTGACGCTCGGCTTCCGCTC
>NZ_JBFTLD010000065.1:0-26936 GCF_056396265.1 Allobosea sp. 05T422_2
GCCCTGCCAGGTCAGGTGCGAGCCGACGCCGAAGCCCCCGACATCGCCTGCAACCGTCACGCTCCATGGGCCACCGAGCTTGATTCCGAGCCGGGCGCCGAGGATGGGGTCGGCCCAGATCTCGGAGTCGCGGTGGTCGATCCGGAGATTGGCCGGGCCCGGCAGGACCTCCAGCTTATTGTTCAGGTTCCAGAACCGGACGCCGCCGCCCAGGTCCAGCGAAACGGCCGCGTCCTCATAGACGCGATAAAGGGCGGAGCCCTGCACGATCGTGCTCTGCGAGCGCAGCTTCAGCGCGGAGAAGAAGGGCCCGGGCAGGTTGCCGCCGGTCGTCACCTGCGAAAACTGGCCATCGACCAGGAAGCCCCAGCGGTCGATACGCATCTCTGCGGAGGCCATCATCGCGCCGTTCAATTCCTTCAGCACGTCGCGGAAGCGCAGGTGGATATCCGCGGCCGGCAGCGGCGGGAAGGTTGCGCTCTTTCCGTCGATCGCCGTCGCCCAGAGATAGCTCGTGATGGAGAAGCTTGGCCCTGAAGCAATGACAGGGGCTGGCGGCCGGGCTGGCTGCGGGAGATCGGACGCCCAGGCGGGCATGTATAATGCTGCCGACGTCAACGCGATGATGAGAGAGCGCACCGTTTCCCCTGACATTGATCTCTGGTCTCGTGGCCTGTCCGTGGCCTGTGTCGACCCGCCGCACGGGCGGAGCGACGGCGTTGCCGACCCTTCGTGCAGGCGGACCGTCCGCGGAAGCCGACGCCTCCGTGCCGCCGATCATGTCCCGACCGGCAGGCGAACTCCGTTCCCAGCATTTCGTGCATGGGCAGATCGCAGTCTTGCCATTTCGCGCCAATCGCGACCRGCTATTCTGCGCGTCGTTGGCGAATCCTGGGGTAGCCCTGCCCCAGGAAACGCGGCGCCCCGATGATCACGGCGAGATCCGATGGCTGATATCCCTTTGACGCGCGGCCAGTTCCTTCTGCCCTTCGTCGGAATTCTCGACGAGAGGGGGGCGCCGACACATTCGCTCCTGGAGAAGTTCCGGCTTCCMTCGTCCCTGGAGGAGAAGAGCGACTTCTACCTGCCGCTCCTGCCGGTGCTGCGCTTCGCGGCAACCGCCGGGAGAACCCAGGGCATCGAGGATTTCGGCTTCCTCGCGACCCAGCGGCTGCATTTCCTGCATTTGAGAGAAAGGACCCGGGCGCTGATCGCGCACGCCCCGACACTGCTCGTTGCGCTCAGGCACGCCTGCCGCTGGGCGTCACGGGAGGATACGATCCTGAGCATGTGGATCGAACACCATGACGATCATGCGCGCGTCTGCAGCAGGCTCGCCGGGACAGATGGGCTGCTCAATCTGGAATACGCACAATGGATCCAGAATATTTTCCCGGTCTACATCATCCGGCAGTTTGCAGGGCCCGACTGGATGCCGGGAACGATCGCCTTCGAGACGAGGTACACGCCGGGTCCTGCGACGCGGGCCGCCTGGCCCAATGTGCAGTTCCTGTCAGGCCAGCACGCTGCCTGGATCAGCCTGCCGGTCTCCCACCTTGGTCTTTCCAACCGTTCGACCGACTCATTTGCCCCCCCGCACGATCACGCGGATGGTCCCTCGGCCTTTGACATCGTCGAACTGCTCAAGCTGATGTTGCCGGCCTATCTGGATGAGCGAACCCCGGCTCTGGCCGAGGTCGCGGAGATGGCAGGCGTCAGCGCCCGCAGCTTTCAGCGCAAGCTCGCCCATGTCGGCCTGACCTATTCGGACATCCTCGACACGGTCAGATATGAGAATGCGGCCAGGCTTTTGCGCGACACGGATTCCAGGATCATCGATGTCGCATTTTCGACCGGCTACACGGACCCGGCGCATTTCAGCCGCGCCTTCMGCCGCATTGCCGGCGTAACGCCGCGTCAGTTCCGTGAGCAATCGCGGCTGGGATGAGCGCGTTTCGAGGAGCCGATGGCGCGCCTTCGGCAATGCAGCATGGTTGCGATCCGGCCTGGATCGTCGCACCATCGCACCCGTCCTCACCGTCCGGATCGCATCTTGGCCCGCATCGACCTCCGCAACTCCTCGCGCTACTGGCACGACCCGCGGGTTCCGGGCCTGAGCTGCCTCGTTGCCGATTTCACCAGCCATGATTATGCGCCCCATAGCCATGACGGCTTCGTCGTCGCCGTCACCGAAGCCGGCGGCGCCGAATTCAAGAGCCGCGGACGCAGCGACGAGGCCAGGACCTCGAGCCTCTTGGTGTTCAACCCCGACGAGCCCCATTCCGGGCGGATGGGCTGGAGCCGGCGCTGGCTCTATCGCGGGTTCTACCTGACGCCACCGGCGATCGAGACGCTGAAGACCGCGCTGGGCCTGGATGAGACCGCCTATTTCAGCCGCAACACCGTCCACGACCCCGATCTGATCGAGGCTTTCCTCGGCCTGCACCGCATCCTCGACCAGGGCGACGATCCGCTTGAGGAGCGCGAGCTGCTGCTGCGCAGCTTCGGTGCCCTGATCCGGCGCCATGCCGCGGGCGAACCCCGGCTGGTGCTGCCGGCGCGGGACCGCGCCAAAGCCGCCCGCATCCGCGAGTTCATGCGGGAGCGTCATGCCGAGGACCTCACGCTGGAGCAGTTGGGGCTGGAGGTCGGTCTGACGCCGTTCCAGCTCATCGCCCTGTTCAAGCGCAGCACGGGGTTGACCCCGCATGCCTATCTCACGCAACTGCGCCTCAAGGCGGCGATCAGGGCGCTCGGGCGCGGCGCCACGATCGCCGCTGCTGCGCTCGACGCCGGCTTCTACGACCAGAGCGCGCTGACGCGGCATTTCAAGCGCAGCTACGGCATTACGCCGCTGCAATGGGTGCGCGCCGCGTCCGGCTGAAGCATCGGCAGGAAACGTGGATTGCGGTCTTCGGCAGAGCCGCCGCACACGGGCGATCTGATCGCGCTCTCAATTTTCGCCAATAGACACGCGCCGCGCCGCGCCACTCTCGCCTGCAGGCAAGCCCCTCGTCGGGGCTGCCCGCAAGGTGAGTTTCATGTCCCGCTATTACTGCCTCGATCATCCCGATGTCCTGACGCTGGCGACGGAGGTCGTAGAGACACGGCCAGGCCGGGTCGCGCTTTCAGAGAGCCCGTTCTATCCCGGCGGCGGCGGCCAATTGCCCGATCGCGGCACGCTCGCCTGGACTGGCGGCGAAGTCGCGATCGCGGGTTTCGAAAACGAGGGCGGCCGGCTCTGGCACATGCTGGCGGAACCGCTCGAACTGCCGGCGGCGCCCGTGGAAGCGAGGGTCGACGGGCCGTTCCGGCAGCTGATGCGGGCGCTGCACACCGATCTGCATATCGTGAATGCCGTCGTCTTCCAGGATTTCAATGGCGCGCTCGTCACCGGGGTGCAGATGAACGAGGACGGCACGGCGCGCATCGATTTCGACTTGCCCGAGGCGGATAACGAGCGCCTGCGCGCCATCGAAGGCACGGTCAACGATCTGATCCGGCGGGATTTTCCGGTGCGGCAAAGCCATGTCGCGGAAGCCGCGGCCTTCGCGGAGCCCGGCCTGATCCGCTCGCGCTCTGTCGCCCCGCCGCCGACGGCGGACGGGCAGGTCCGCATCGTCGAGATCGTCGGGCTCGACCGGCAGGCCTGCGGCGGCACGCATCTCGCGTCGACCGGGGCCTCGCCGCCGATCAGCATCCTGAAGATCGACAACAAGGGCCGGCATAACCGCCGGCTGCGCATCGGCCTCGCCGGCGTCGCGTAAGGCGCTCGCGATGTATCTCTTCCAGCGTCTCTGGTCGCAGCCCTTGCYGCTCCTGCCCCTGCCGCCGCTGTTCTGGGCCGGCAATCTCGTGCTCGGCCGGGCGCTCGCAGGATCCTTTCCGCCTGTCTCGCTGGCGGTCGGCCGCTGGCTCGTAGCGCTCGCCTGCCTGCTGCCCTTCGTTCTCGGCACGCTTCGTGCGCAGCGGCAGGCGCTCATCCGCGCGCGTGGCCTCGTCTTCGCCTGCGGCGCCTTCGGCATCGCCGGCTACAATGCGCTGGGCTATCTCGCCCTGCAAAGTGCACCGGCCGCGAGCGTCGCCTTCCTGAACTCGACCCTGCCGCTGATGGTGCCGCTCGCCGCCTTCATGCTCGGCGTCGAGCGTGTCTCGGCCCGCACGCTGGCCGGCATCGCCATCTCCTTCGTCGGCGTGAGCTGGATCGTCGCGCGCGGTGCGCCTTCGACGCTGTCGGGCTTGAGCCTCACCGGCGGCGAGCCGCTGGTTCTAATCGCGGTCGCCAATTACGCGGTCTATTCGGTGCTGCTGCGCCGCCGCCCGGCCGATCTCGACCCGCTCCTCTTCCTAGCCGCGACGATGGCGGCGGGGCTCCTGGTGCTGCTGCCGTTCTGGATCTGGGAGCTCGCCCAGGGCGCGACGATCCCGATATCGCCCGGCCCGATCGCGGCGGTGCTCTATATCGGCGTCTTCGCCTCGCTGCTCGCCTTCATCATCTGGAATCGCTGCGTCGGTGCGCTGGGGCCGAGCGTGACGGGCGCCTCCTTCCATCTCGTCGCCCTGTTCACCGCCGCCCTCGCCTTCCTGMTGCTCGGCGAGCCCGTGCAGCCGTTCCATCTCGTTGGCGCGGCCTTGATCCTCGGCGGCTTCGGCCTCGCCGCCGCTGGCGGCCGCCCGTCCGTATCCCGACGCCCCGGAGAAGCCAGATCATGACCGTGTTTGCGCAGGAGGATTTCGCCGATCACGAGCAGGTGGCGTGAACGGCGATGACTGCGACGATCGCCCTGCTCGCGGAACTGGTCGGTTTCGACACGACATCGAGCCGCTCGAACCTGGCGCTCGTCGAGCGCGTCGCCGACCGCCTCGACGGCATCGGCGCCCGTGTCCGGTTGAGCCATGACGAGGGTCGCGGCAAGGCCAATATCCTCGCGAGCTTCGGCCCCCGCGCGCCGGGCGGCGTCGTCCTCTCCGGGCATACCGACACGGTTCCCGTCGACGACCAGAGCTGGTCCTCCGACCCCTTCCGGCTGAGCGAGCGCGACGGCAAGCTCCATGGCCGCGGCGCCGCCGACATGAAGGGTTTCATCGCGGCCTGCCTTGCTGCGGCGGAGAGTTTCGCGGCCGCCGATCTCGCCCGCCCGATCCATATCGCGCTGTCCTATGACGAGGAGGTCGGCTGTCTCGGCGTGCCCGGCCTGATCGCCGATCTGCTCGCCCATGAGGAGAGGCCGGAGCTCGGCATCATCGGCGAGCCGACCCTGATGCGGCTCGGCGACCGCCATCGCGGCTTTCTCGGGTTCCGCACGCGTTTCGAAGGCAAGGCGGCGCATTCGAGCGATCCGAGCGCGGGGGCGAGCGCGATCTATCCCGCGGTCGATTTCGCCGGCTTCCTCAGGGCGGTCGGGCACCGCGCCGGGGCGATCGACCGCACGACCGTCAATCTCGGCCGGATCGAGGGCGGCTCGGCGATCAACATCGTGCCCTCCGCCTGCGAGCTGCTCTGGGAATTCCGGCCGGTCACGCCTGAGGATGCCGAGGAGACCGAACGGCTGGTCGCCGCCTATCTCGCCCGCGCAACGCCGCCCGACATCCGCCAGTCGACGCGAAGGCATGTCCATGTTCCGCCTCTGGCGAGCGCCGGCGCCGAACCGGCTCTCGCTGTCGTCKCCGCACTCGGCGGCATCGGCCCGCCCTTCGCGATGCCCTTCGGCACGGAGGCCGGTTTCTTCCAGGCCGCCGGCATCTCCGCGGTGGTGTGCGGGCCGGGCTCGATCGCCCAGGCGCACCAGCCCGACGAATGGATCGCGCCCGCGCAGCTCGGGGCCGCCGACGCCTTCCTGGCCCGGCTCGCGGGCTGGGCCGGCCGCCGTCACTCCTGAAGGGCCGCGCCCACGATGCCGGTTTCGCCGGCGCAGGCGACCGGAGCCGGCGCACTATTCGATCACGCGATCGGCGCGTTCGATCAGAGCTGGCTTGACCTCGATGCCGAGCGCCCTCGCCGTCTTCAGATTGAGCACGAATTCGAACACGGTMKGGCGCTCGATCGGCAGTTCCGCCGGCTTCGTTCCCTTCAGGATGCGGTCCACGTAATAGGCGACCCGCCGATAGGATTCAGCGAGCTTCGGTCCGTATGTGTACAAGGCGCCGGCCTCCGCAAAATCGGCCCAGGCCGAGACGACGGGAATGCGGTGTGCGTTCGCGACATCGACGATCTGCCGGCGGTTCGTGAAGGTGATCGGATCGGGAAAGACCACGATCGCCTGCGGCGGGTCGGCGGCCAGGCCGGCATAGGCCAGACGGAGCGCATCGGGACCCGGGGTGGAAAAATATTGGATCGCAATGCCGAGCTTCTCAGCCATCTCGATCGAATTGCTTCGCTCCAGCTCCTCTCCGGCATGCGTCGGACTTGCGATGATCGCGACACGATTGATCTGCGGCATCACTTCCCGCAGCATTTCCAAGCGTTTGCCGTTCAGCTCGACCGACATCAAGGTGATTCCGGTCATCTTGCGTGCGGGCCTGGCAAGGCTCTCGGCGAGCCCGGCCAGAACAGGGTCGGCGCTGAACACATAGATCACCGGGACGACGGCGCTGACCTTCTGAAGCAGGCTCGTCGCCGGAMCATGGGTGACGATCACATTCACCGGCATGGCGGCCGGTTCGTCCGCCAAGGCCACGACCCGGTCACTGTCGCCATCGGCATAGCGCGCCGTCATCGTGAGATTGCGGCCCTCGACATAGCCCAGGGCGGCAAGCCCGGCACGCAATGCGTCGAGAAACGGGCTGACTTCGGCGACCCGTCCCATGGTGAGCCAGCCGAGATGGACGGCCTTGGGCTGCTGCGCACGCGATCCGAGCGGCCAGGTCAGCCCTGCGCCAGCGAGCAAGAGGACGAAATCCCGTCGCGTCATCGGCCAACCCTCCGGTGGCAGGGGGGCCATCTTGCCCGATGCGCGCCGAAATGTCGTCAGATGTCGCCGCTTCGCCCGCGGGGCGGGATGGCGTTCGCCTCCGCCCGCGAAATGAGCCAATCATRCCCTGTCCATGGATCGGCCGCGCCTGTACCGGTTCGGCGGCAACGCGTTTGGAGTCGAGGATGCGCGGTATAGGAGCTTCAAGCCGTCTCGGACTGCTGACGCTGACATTTGCCGCGGCGCCAGGACTGGCGCCGGCCTCCGCTCAATCCATCCCCGAGCGGGCGAATTTCGACCCGATCGCCGTGGTCGATGGCATCAGGATCAGCCGGACCGAGTGCGCGGCGCTGGAAGCCAAGAATACCGCGATCTGGCTCGAAACCCAGGCGACATGCCTGCGATATTATGCGGCCGGGCTGAAACCTGGCTCCGGCACGATCCCCATCGCCGCGATCTGGCTGAACGGCGACGTACTGGGACCGAAGGGGGCGAATGCGGACAAGCGGCAAAGCGGCTTCGGCCCGACGGAGATGGTCGCGCTGCAGCAGAGGCTTTCGGCCCGCTTCGGCATCCCCTCGATCTTCCTGGGGCGGCCCGGAACCTATGGAAGCGCCGGCAAGCACTACACGATGCGCGGTCGCCCCATYGAAGCGCAGCTCATCTCGGCTGCGCTCGACGGTCTCAAGGCGCGGTATCACATCCAGTCATGGGCGCTCGGCGGGCATAGCGGTGGCGGCACGCTCGTCGCGGAGATGCTGGCGCAGCGCGACGATCTGCGCTGTGCGGTGATCTCCTCCGGCGCAGCCGCCTATCGCGCCTATCTGGAAGCACGCGGCCTCGTGAGGCCGGGGCAGAGATCGGAGCGTTTCGACCCCTCGGCTGCGCTCGACAAGGTGCCGACCGATCCCGCACGGCGCGTCTTCGTGATCGGCGATCCGCGCGAGACGAATGTGCCGTTCTCCTCCCAGAAGCTCTATTTCGAAGGCCTTGCGCGCCGCGGCCATGCGGCCTGGCTGATCCCGCTGGAGCGCGCCACGGATGCCCGCCACCATGATCTCGTCGATTTCGGCGAGACGGCGAACGCGCTCTGCGCGGCAGGCGCGGGCACCGACCGGATCGTCGGCACGCTCACCTCCATGCCGGCACAGGGACCTCGCTTGTCAAACTGAGCTGTTGCAAGTGCCAAGCGGTGGCTCAGATGGCGCGAGATTCCCGTTGGCCGCCTTGGTCGGGAGTTGACAGGTCGGCGCCAGACCCTGCCCTCGCCCTCAGATTGAGATTCATCCCTGTCCTCTATCGCATTGGAAAGACGAGGTTTCCAGAAGAGGGCAGGCGGTACCCGGAGATCGGCGACGCGCGATGCTGGAGCTCTTTCCCGAACGGGATGGCGAGCGGGCTACTCCAGATCGGGACACCGGTCGCGCGCGCTCCAGAAATCCTCCGTCGCCCCCAAAGCCACTCTGCCGAAGGACGCGTATTGCGACGCGAACGGCGGATGCTGCGCCTCGCCACCATGCGAGCTGGCCGAGATTGGGGCCGGGGCGTACCGGGCCCGGGCGCCCTCCCCGGCGATCCGGCCCCGGGCTGGCGAGCCTCGCAAAGTAGCTCCCGGATATGGCCGAGACTAATCTGGAAATTCTCCAGTCTATATCTGCCCATTTTCCAGACCGTCGGCACTCAGAGCGAACCACGACTCAGCGATCATCAATTCACCTATCGTCATCGCGGCATGCAATTGGGGCGTGCCCTCGGATAACGGCATATCGCGCCGCATCCGGCGGCCTATCCTCTTGCGTAAGACTTTTCGTCATCTCCAATATTGACGCTCGCGTTAGCCAAGCAAGCTTAGCGCTGCCCCAGCGTCTCTGCCGCGGAATCGACGCACCACCTCGACGCGAAACGATGTTGCACGACATTGGACGCTCGCATAACAATCGACCTGTCGAACAATGCTTTCGGCCCAGGATCCAGCGGATCGCTGGCCTTTACAGGGATGCACAATAACTCGGAGGAGACATCGATGACTCGACGTATTCGCTTCGTGTTGCCTTATACGTTACTGGCTTCATTCGCCCTATCCGGGGCGGCGACGGCCCAAAGCCCCGGCGGAACGCCCGGGCTCACCAGCACCACGGTGATGTCCGGACGCGAGCTGACCTGGGACATGGCCTTCCTGCCCGACGGCACGATGTTCTTCACCGAGAAATGCGGTGGGCTCTCGGTCCGGCTCCCCTCCGGCAAGATCAACGCCCTGCTCGGCATCAAGGATTCCAAGAACTACCCCGAGACCGCGTCCGACCTCTTCTGCAGCGGCCAGGCCGGCATGAGCGGCGTCGCGATCGACCCCGACTTCAACAACAACCGCTTCATCTACGTGTCCTCGGCGTCGAACATCACCGCGCCGGGAACCAATCGGGTGCTGCGGCTCGTGGTCAGCCCCGATCTGACCAAGGTCTCGAACCGGCAGGATATCGTCACCGACATCGCCTACAAGGCGGCGCCGAGCAACCATCCCTTCGGCGATGCCGGCGCGCATAATGGCGGGCGCCTGCGCTTTGGCCCCGCGGACGGCTTCCTCTACGTGACGACGGGCGACACCCATAATGGCGAGGTGCCGCAGGGCCCGACCCGCATTGGGGGCAAAGTGCTGCGCATCGACCGGGACGGCAAGGCCGCGCCCGGCAACAACCCGCCACAGGGCTTCGATACGCGCGTCTTCACCTACGGCCACCGCAACCCGCAGGGCATCTGCTTCCGGCCCGGCACCAACCAGCCCTACACGGCGGAGAACGGCCCCTGGCATAGCGACGAGGTGACGGCGCTGACCGCCGGCGGCAACGCGGGCTGGGATCCGCGCCCGAACATCGCCGGGCGCGCCGACTGCCCCGACAATTATTGCGGATACTCGCCGAACCAGATGGGCGCAGTGGATCCGAAGGAGCGCTCGGCCTTCATGCCGATGACCGACACCAAGACCTATCCCAACGCGATGAAGCCGGCCTGGAACAACGACACGCTTTCGCAGGGCATGTCGTCATGCGTATTCCTGAACGGCCCGCAATGGAAGGACTGGAACGGCCGGATGGTCGTGACCTTCATGGGCATCGGCATCCACGGAACGCCGGTCGGCAACCGCCTCGACGTGCTCAACATCACGCCCGATGGCGCGTCCGCCACGCGCAGCACGGTGTCCCTGCCGATGCCGGCCGGACGCTTCCGCTCCGTCGTGCAGGCGCCTGACGGCAGCATGTACGTGGCCACCGACCAGGGCGACGTCTACCAGCTCAAGCCCAACTGAGCCTGATGGGCAGCCGCGCCTGCCGCAGCGGCGGCGCGGCCGACCTTCCGTCTGCGGGCCCAGCCTGGCCGCGCCCGCAGACCTGACGCGATCAGCATTCGCAACCGCTTCGGACAGCGACCAGCACGAGACGATACGGACAGATGGAGCTTGGGCTTCTCGCCTGGCGGCGGACAAGTGCCGGCTCCGGCAGCGCTCGCGTTTCAGCGCATGTCCCGCAGATCATCGCGTGCCTGGCCGCCCCGACCGGAGAGCCGATGATGATCCTTGCGTTGGTGCTGTCCGCTTCGTTTCGACCACTGTTCCGCGATACCGACCGATCCGGATCGCGCATGATGGGAAGCCTGGTCCATGGTTGACTTTCGCCACCTCGCCGCAGCCGCTTTCGTCGCGCTTCTGGCATCCTCGCCCGCTTTCGCAAGCCCCGAACTGGCCAGGAGCAAGAACTGCGTCGCCTGCCATTCCATCGAACGCAAGATGATCGGTCCAGCCTACAAGGCCGTGGCCGAGCGTTATGCCAAGGACGAAGCCGCGCTCAAGACCTTGAGCGAGAAGATCATGAAGGGCGGGGGCGGCAATTGGGGTCAGATGCCGATGCCGCCTCAACCTGGCGTCTCGCCCGAGGAGGCCGAAGGTCTGGTGAAGTGGATTCTGTCCCAGCAATAGGGACCGTCATCGGCGGCAGCGGCGGCCTCCGGCACCGGTGCCGCCAGATACTGGAGCCGCTCAGCGGGTCACCCCCCGTCGGTTAGGACGACTTCTGCTTCCGGCCCATCTCTGACAATCTCGGCGGAGTGTCGCGACGTCGACAGCCGGCCTGCTGCGCGACCGACAGCGGAGAGGAATGGAAGTGATGAAGCGCATCTTCGTAGCCACGGCCCTTGCGGCAAGCTTCGCCTGGCCCGGCCTGCTTGCCGCCCAGGATCTCCCGCGGTCGATTGTGGATCTCGGCTTGACCGACATTCAGACCCGCCCGAAGCCGCACATCGCCTATGGCAGATATGTCTACGGCACCCTGCCCGGCGGCGCTCGCATCAAGGTCGAACTGGAGCAGAACGGGGAAATCGATGAAATCGAAGCGCGGGGGCGCGGCCTCTTTCCCATTGACCAGATCCGCTCGCTGGTTCCGGCCCCGGTGCTGCAAAACCCGTCCTGGCCGGCCGGTGCTACGCTCGAAAGGATTGAGTTCGAGCGAGGCGGACGCATCAAGATCGAAGGCCGCCTTGCCGATGGGATCAAGTTCGATGCCGAGTTTGCAGCCGATGGACAGCTGATCGATTTCGATAGGGACGGCTGAAGACGCGGCCAGCGCGCGCGAGTGGCCTCCTGCCAAAGGTCGATGCTACCAAGACGCAGGGATCGCCGCGCAGCCACACGCCGTCCGTGTCGCGAAGCATTTGCGACGTGAGACGCGCCAGCTTCTGTCATTCCGAGGCTATGCGGCCACCGTCCGTATCTGGGAAAGCTGCCCAAACAAAATGGGGCTCGGTTCCCTTTCGGACCGTCGGAAGCCTGAGGAGGGCTGATTGAAAGGCAGGGGGTTCTACGTATGGCTTACCGCCTTCGTCGTGGTCGTGGGCGTTCTGGTTTGGAGCCTCAGCCCCGGCCCTTCAGAACATCCATCGATCGGAGGGGGCGGTTATGACCTCTCCGGCCCAGTTTACACCTTGGTGCTTCTGGCATTCACGGGCCTCTGGACGCTTGCAACACTGCTGACCGGCCTGAACCACAGCGAGGCAGGGACCCGTCGTCGCGCGTTCATCCTGGCGGTCATCGGCCTCATCACCTTCTCGCTGTCGATCATGATCTGGGGCAACAACCTGAGTTAGCGGGCACGCGGGCGTGACACTGGAAACAGGCTATTCGCGAGGCGCAGGTCGATCGTCGATCCCACCGGCGTGCCTATCTCGAGTCGAGCAAATTGCGCCCCACGTCTGCGGGAAGCGAAGTGCGCCCCGATCCAGTCTGAGGCGCATCGCTCGACATGACCGATCGCTATCGTTGCATGTGATGCCCAAACGGTTGCAACTATAGCAGTTCGCGAACCTTCGCGCGGGCTGCTTCGCAGCAGCTCAACAACGGGCAGAGGTCTCGCGAGGATGAAGACCCTCATTGATTCCACCAATGCGCTGATCGGTGGAATGGCGGCGATACGCCGCCAATTCGGCGTGCCGGAGCAGTTTCCGCCCGCGGTTCTTGCAGCGGCGGAAACTGCTGCCCATCGCGCGCCGACCGCGCATGTCGACCGCACGGACCGGCCTTTCGTCACGCTCGACCCMGCGACATCGACGGATCTCGACCAGGCCTTCACGATCGAGCGCAGCGGCAACGACCTTTTGCTGCATTACGCCATCGCCGATGTCGCTTGGTTCGTCGACGATGGCGACGCGGTCGACCGGGAAGCGTGGYAGCGCGGCACGACGCTCTATCTGCCGGACGGCAAGGTCGGGCTGTATCCGCCGGTTCTCGCCGAGGGCGCCGCGAGCCTCCTGCCCACCGGACCTCGGCCGGCGGTGATCTTCACCACCCGGRTCGACACCGATGGCAACGTCCATCTCGACAATGCAGAGCGGGCTGTCATCCGCAGCACCGCCAAGCTCGCCTATGACAGGGTCGGCGCGTCTGATCTGCCGCCCGAYTTCGATGAACTGGCCCGCCGCATCGAGGCTGCCGAGAGCCGGCGCGGCGCAGCGCGCGTGGACCCACCTGAACAGGAGGTCGATGCTCTCGGCGACGGCCGCTACCAATTGATCTTCCGCCCGCGCCTACGCGCCGAGGAGCAGAACGCCACCCTGTCCCTGGCCAGCAATATCGCGATCGCGGCTGCACTCCTGACAGCCCGGACCGGCCTGTTCAGGGTCATGCAGGAACCGGATCAGAAGGCCGTCCAGCGCCTGCGCCAGACCGCGCGCGCCCTGGGCCTGTCATGGCCGGAGATGGAGACGCTCGTCCAGTTCGAGAAGACGCTGAATCCCGCCGACAGCAGCCACGCGGCCTTCATGCTGGCGGTGCGGAGGGCTAGCGGCGGCGCGAGCTATGTTCCCTATCGCGAAGGCATCGTGCCGTGGCATGCGCCGATGGCGGCGACCTATGCGCATGCCACGGCACCGCTGCGCCGTCTCGCCGATCGCTATGTGGTGCGCGCCGCCCTGGCGGTGGCGAACGGCCAGCCGGTTCCGCCAGCGGTATCGGCCGCATTCGAACAACTGCCTGCGGTGATGGCGCGGGCCGATGCGCGCGACGGTCAAGTGGACCGGGACGTCATCGATCTGGCCGAAGCTCTTATGCTCCAGGGCAGCGAAGGAAYCGCGTTCGAGGCGGTCGTGACCGACGCGGATGAGCACGGCCTGCGCATCCAGCTCTGCGAGCTGCCGGTGGTCGCGCGGGTTCGCGGGCAGGACAGCAAGCCGGGCGATAGGATCCGGGTCAGGCTGACATCTGCCGACCCCCTGCAGAACATGATCACCTTCGAACGAGCAGGTTGAGGGCGATGACGCTCCGAGAACCCGTCCTACAGCCGGTGCGGATCGCAGAGCTGCGGGGTACTGCGGAACGGTGCGCGACTACATGTCCGAGCGAAACTCCCGGGGTGTGCGGCCGGTCGCCTTCTGGAAGGCGCGCGCGAAATTGGCGGGAGAGGAATAKCCCATCTCCGCCGCAACACGGGTGATCGAGCCGTTCATGTGCCGAAGCAATTCGGTCGCGCGCTGGAGCCGTGCCGCGTTTGCCAGGCTGCGGAAATCGGTGCCGGCCCGGTTCAGCTCGCGCTGCAACGTCCGGACGCTGGTCCCCATCGGTCGCGCAGCCCGATCGATCGAGACGCTGCCGGTGAGAACCTGGGCCCGGACCTGTGCCATGACGACGTCGAGCAGATCGTGTGGCGCTCCGCCGGGCCGGTCTCGCGCCACGTCCTCGATGGTGACAATGGGCCATGACCCGCGGTTCGGAGCAGCCGACAAGAGATGGCGTTCGATGACGATCGTCACGGCCGGCGCGTTGAACAGGACCGGGCAGTGGAAGAGATCTTCGAACAGGCCGGTTTGGCGCGGCCTCTCGATATTGAGCTCGATGCGCAGCGGCCGCCAGTCGAACGGCAAATAGGCCCTGATGACGCTGAGCAGAACGCCGGCCGCCGCACCGGCGATCATCTCGTAGCCAGCGTGGCCGGCGAGCGCAAAGACATAGCTGTAGCGCGCCTCGTCGCCGGTGATCGCGAGCGACATCCGGTCGTGGGTGCTGTGATAGCCAAGGGCCGCAATCGCCCGCTCGATGGAGTGGCCGAGCGTCTCGGCTCCCAGGATATAGCGCCCGAAACAGCCATAGTTGCCGGCGTTCATCATCGGGGCGATCAGGAACCCGAGATTGGGCTCGCCGGCGACTCTCGCGGCGGCATTCACGAAGCCGAGCACTGCGGCATGCGGGATGAAGCAATTGCGGCCCTCGGTCAGCTCGATATCGAAGCCTGCCGCACGGTTCGCCCGCAGAAGCGCSCTCTCCCCGAGTTCATGCCGCAGGAACGCTGGCAGGCCGTGCAGGATATGGCTGGAGATGACGGGGATTTCAGACACGCGCTGGACACTCCGGAATACCGTAAAGTTGGCGCAAAATGAGTGGTCTCGAAATCCGATTGCTGTTTTGTCGCACAGTATAAGTGCCGCGGGCAAACGGGAAACCGGTTTTGGCCGTCGGCAGCTTTATTGTCGATGAAGGAATTTCCGGCCGTGAGCGCGAGGACGTTGTTCAGCTTAGCCAGACTGACACTCTTCGCGACCTTGTCGTGTTCGGGAGGAGCGCTGGCGGAGGCTTCGACGAACAGCACGGCCGATCTGGCCAAGGCGGCGCAGAACCCCGTTGCCGACATGATCAGCCTGCCCTTCCAGAACAACTTCAACTTCAATGTCGGGCCGCATAGGCAGCTGCAGAATGTCCTCAACATCCAGCCCGTGATCCCGATCACGCTGAACAAGGACTGGAACCTGATCACGCGCTGGATCACGCCGGTGATCTCGCAACCGGCCCTGACGGTGAATGGTGACCGCGAGTTCGGCCTCGGCGACATCAACCCGAGCTTCTTCTTCTCGCCGAAGCAGCCGACGCACGGCATCATCTGGGGCATCGGGCCGACCTTCGTATTCCCGACCGGCACCGACAAGACCCTGACCGCCGGCAAGTACTCGGCGGGTCCGGCTTTCGTCGCCCTGGCCATCGAAGGCCCCTGGGTCGTCGGCGTTCTCGTCAACAATGTCTGGTCCTTCGCGGGCAAGAGCAACCGCAGCGCGGTCAACGCGATGACGCTGCAGCCCTTCGTGAACTACAATTTCCACGGCGGCTGGTACCTGACCTCGTCCCCGATCATCACCGCCGACTGGGAGGCCGGCCATGGCGACCGCTGGACGGTGCCGGTCGGCGGCGGCTTCGGACGCGTCTTCAAGATCGGCCATCAGCCGGTCAACGCGCAGCTCGCAGCCTATTACAACGTCGCAAAGCCCAGCGGTGGCGCCGACTGGCAGCTCAGGGCCCAGCTCCAGTTCCTGTTCCCGAAATAGCTGCCGCCAGAAAGCCACGTCGCGCCTCCCGCCGCCGCCGGTTCGCGGCGGAGAAGTGAGTTCGCTCTGCTCTGCCGCGGGGCTCCGGATCGGACCCGCAACAGCGATGGGCCATGCACAGAACCCGGACATTGCGATAATGCCTCTGTCATCCACGACCACGAAGCGATACCGGACAAGCGGCGTCTCATTCGAATGAATGTCCTCCGCCGCCGCAGTTCGGGTTATCCCCGCAAACCTCTCACACTCCACGCTCAGCCATGCCTCGCTACGCGCTCGCCATCTTCGATTTCGACGGAACGCTGGCCGATAGCTTTCCATGGTTCTGTTCGGTGCTGAACGAGACCGCCCGGCGATTTGGCTTTCGCGAGGTCCTGGAGCAGGAGAGGGACGATCTGCGTGCCCTCGGTAGCCGCGAGATTGTGGCCCATCTCGGTGTTCCCCTGTGGAAGATCCCCGCGATCGCCGCGCATATGCGCCAGCTCAATGCGCAGAGCCAGGGCGAGGTTCGCCTCTTCGACGGTGTCGAACAGGCGCTCGCAAACCTCGCCCGTCACGGCATCAGGATCGCCGTCGTCAGCTCCAATGCGGAGGAGACGATCCGGCGAACGCTGGGCCGGGCTGCGGAGCATGTCAGCGCCTTCGACTGCGGCGCCTCGCTCTGGGGAAAGAGCGCCAAGTTCAAGGCTGTTGCGAAGCGGCTGGGCGTCCCCCGGGAGCGCGCGATCGCGATCGGCGATGAGCTCCGCGACATCGAGGCCGCCCGCAAGGCCGGGATGGCCTGCGGGGCGGTGACCTTCGGCTACAACGCCCCTGCCGCGTTGCTCGCCCAATGGCCGGATCTGGTGTTCACGGATTTCGCCGATCTGCAGGCGCAGCTCACCAGCGCCTGAGGCTCATGCCTCCCGTGAGAGGCAGGTCAACCCAGGCGATTCAAAGTCGCAGAATTCGCTAGCAACGCCTTGGTTTTGCGCCCAAAAATCGCCTGACGCGGAAGCGTCGCCGGCGCCTTTCGCCTGGAGCCGAGAGGGCGTGCGCGCCGAACCGGCACGCACGCTGCATCCGGTTCCTACGAGGCCGCAAGGCCAAGCGCGACCAGCCGGCTCAGGCGCTCGGAGAACGCCTTGGCATCGGTGGGGCGCTCGCCGTCGAGCACGCGGGCTGTATCGAGCAGGAGGTTTGCGACATCGCTGCGCACGGCCTCGTTCTGCACGCCGGCCAGTCCCTGGATCATCGCGTGCCGCGGATTGACCTCGAGGATCGGCTTGCTTGCGCGCTCGATGCGCCCGCCCGCGGTCAAGAGCCGCTCGAACTGGCGATCCGGCCCGTCTTCCGCCGCGACCAGGCAGACCGCGCTGTCGGTCAGCCGGTCGGAGGCCCTGACATCGGCGACCTCACCCGCGAGAATCTCCTTCATCGCCGCGAGCAAGGCCTGCACCGCCTCGCTCGTCTCGGCGGAGGGCGGCGTCGCATCGTCGAGCAGGGGGATCAGGCTGAGATCGGCTGCGCCCTGCGTCACCGACTTGAACGGCTTGCCCTCGAATTCCGGCGCTCCCGAGACCCAGAAGCTGTCAACGGGGTCGCTGAGCAGCAGCACCTCGATGCCGCGCGCCCTAAAACCTTCGAGCTGCGGGGAGTTCGCGATCCGGTCTGCGTCGTCGCCGGCGATATAGTAGATCGCCGTCTGGTTCTCCCTGAGCGCTGCGACATAGTCCTTCAGGCTGCGTCGGCCGTCGCTTGCGGCTGTCGTCTTGAAGCGGGCGAGGCCGAGCAATTGGGCGCGACGCTCGAAATCCTCGTAGATCCCCTCCTTGATGACCGCGCCGAAATTCTCCCAGATCTTGGCGAAGCTATCGCCGTCCTGTTCGGCGAGCTTCGACAACTCGGAGAGGACGCGGCTGGTCACGCCCTTCTTGATCGCGCTCAGCAGCKGGCTGTCCTGGATCATCTCGCGCGAGACGTTCAGCGGCAGATCGGCGGTGTCGACGATGCCGCGCACGAAGCGCAGATAGCGCGGCAGGAACTCCGCCTCGTCGGTGATGAAGACGCGCTTCACATAGAGCTTGATGCGGCCCTTGCGATCGGCGTCGAACAGGTCGAACGGACGCCCGCCCGGCACGAAGAGCAGCGCGGTGTATTCATGGCGGCCCTCGGCCCGGAAATGGACCGTCGTGGCGGGCTCGTCATATTGCGCGGCGACGCTGCGATAGAAATCCGTGTAGTCCTGCGCGCTGATCTCGTTCTTGGGCTTGGCCCACAGCGCCGCGCCGTCGGCCAGCGTGGTTGCCTCCGCGCCCGGCTTCTCGATCAGCGAGATCGGCACCGGCACATGGCCGGATTGTTCCCTGACGATGCGCTCCAGCGTCCAGCGCTCCGCATAGGATTTGGCATCCTMCATCAGATGCAGCGTCACGCGCGTACCGCGCAGAGGGGCATCATCCAGCCCAACGGGGGCGACGGTGAACTCGCCCTTGCCGTCCGACGACCAGAGCCAGGCCTCGTCGCTGCGGGCGCGGCGGCTGACGACCTCGACCTTGTCGGCGACCATGAAGGCTGAGTAGAAACCGACGCCAAACTGGCCGATGAGCTGTGCGCCTTCCTTGCCCTCGGCGGTCGCGATGCGCTCCATGAAGCCGCGCGTGCCGGAGCGGGCGATGGTGCCGAGCGCCTCGATCATCTCGTTGCGGCTCATGCCGATGCCGTTATCGGCAATGACGAGCGTGCCGGCCTCGGGATCGGCCGCGATCGTGATCGCGAGCTTGAGGTCGTCGCCGAGAAGCTCCGGCCGGGCGATGGCCTCGTAGCGCAGCTTCTCGCTGGCGTCGGCGGCGTTGGAAATCAGCTCCCGCAGGAAGACGTCCCGGTCCGAATAGACCGAGTGCACCATCATATGGAGCAGGCGGGAGACATCGGCTTCGAAGCTTCGGCTTTCGGCGGTCTGGGTTGTCATGGCTGCATGCTGTCTGGCTGGGGAACGCGGCCCATCAGATGGCTGGAATAGCCGGATCTTGCAAGACGGGGCAGGGGCCATCGACGTCAGGGGCGCCGGGCTCTCACTGACCCCTGGCCCGAAGTCGAGCCTGGCTCACGGGCAAGGACAGAGCTTCAGCAGCCGCCCGGGAGCGGCCGCTGAAGGTATTATTCGTCTGGATCAGACCAGATCGAAGCGATCGAGGTTCGTCACCTTGGTCCAGGCCGCAACGAAGTCCTTCACGAACTTCGCCTGCGCGTCCGAGCTGGCATAGACCTCCGCCAGCGCACGCAGCACCGAGTTCGACCCGAACACGAGATCGACGCGGGTGCCGGTCCATTTCGGCGCGCCGCTCTTGCGGTCGGTGCCCTCGAACACGTCCTTGGAGTCAGGCTTCGCCTTCCACTGCGTGCCCATGTCCAGCAGGTTGACGAAGAAGTCGTTCGTCAGCGCGCCGGGACGGTCGGTCAGGACGCCGTGGCTCGTGCCATCGACATTGATGTTGATCGCGCGCAGTCCACCGACCAGCACGGTCATCTCGGGTGCGGTCAGCGTCAGCAGCTGCGCCTTGTCGATCAGGGCCACCTCGGCCGGCACCTTGAGCGCCGCCTTCTGGTAGTTGCGGAAGCCGTCCGCCTGCGGCTCCATGACGTTGAAGGMATGGATGTCCGTCTGTCCCTGCGAGGCATCGGTGCGGCCCGGAGCGAACGGGACGGTGACATTCTGGCCGGCAGCCTTCGCCGCCTGCTCGACGCCGGCATTGCCCGCCAGMACGATCAGGTCGGCCAGCGAGACCTCCTTGCCGCCGGTCGCGGCCAGGTTGAACTCCGACTGGATGCCCTTGAGGACCTTGAGCACATTGGCGAGCTGCAGGGGCTGGTTGACCTCCCAGTCCTTCTGCGGCGCGAGGCGAACGCGCGCGCCGTTGGCGCCGCCGCGCTTGTCGCCGCCGCGGAAGGTGGAGGCCGAGGCCCAGGCGGTGCCGACGAGCTCGGAGACGCTCAGGCCCGAGGCCAGGACCTTGGCCTTCAGCGCAGCCGCATCCTCGTCATTGATCAGGGGATGCTCGACGGCCGGCACCGGATCCTGCCAGGTCAGCTCTTCCCGGGGCACTTCCGGTCCGAGATAGCGCGAACGCGGGCCGAGATCGCGATGGGTCAGCTTGAACCAGGCCCGGGCGAAGGCCTCCGCGAAGGCCTGCGGATTCTGCAGGAAGCGGCGCGATATCTTCTCGTAAGCGGGGTCGACGCGCAGCGACAGGTCGGTCGTCAGCATGGTCGGTTTGCGCTTCTTCGACGGATCATGGGCGTCGGGGATGACGTCCTCCGCGTCCTTCGCCTCCCATTGGATGGCGCCGCCGGGGCTGCGGGTCTGCACCCATTCGTATTTGAACAGGTTCTCGAAGAAGTGGTTGCTCCACTGCGCCGGCGTCTGCGTCCAGGTGACCTCGATGCCGCTGCCGACGGCATCCGCGCCAAAGCCGCTGCCATAATTGCTGGCCCAGCCCAGGCCMTGCGCCTCGAGGCCTGCGCCTTCGGGTTCCGGTCCCTTGTGGGATTCGGGCGCTGCGCCATGGGTCTTGCCGAAGGTATGGCCGCCGCCGATCAGCGCGACGGTCTCCTCGTCGTTCATCGCCATGCGGGCGAAGGTCTCACGGATGAAATGGGCCGCCGAGAGCGGGTCGCCATTGGCGCCGGGGCCTTCCGGGTTGACGTAGATCAGGCCCATTTCGGTGGCGCTGAGCGGAGCGTCGAACGCATCGAGCGGGCGATGCGTCAGCCAGGCGGTCTCGGCACCCCAGTTGACGTMGAGATCCGGCTCCCAGGTATCGGCGCGGCCGGCGGCGAAGCCGAAGGTGCGGAAGCCCATGGTCTCCAGCGCGACATTGCCGGTGAGGATCATCAGGTCGGCCCAGGAGATCCGCTGGCCGTATTTCTGCTTGATCGGCCAGAGCAGGCGGCGCGACTTGTCGATATTGACGTTGTCCGGCCAGCTGTTGAGCGGGGCGAAGCGCTGCTGGCCGCGGCCACCGCCGCCACGGCCGTCACTCAGGCGATAGGTGCCGGCGGCGTGCCAGGACATGCGGACGAATTGCGGGCCGTAATGGCCGAAATCGGCCGGCCACCAGTCCTGCGAGTCGGTCATCAGCTTGCGCAGATCGTTCTTCAGCTCTTCATAGTCGAGCTTGCTGAATTCCTGCCGGTAATCGAAGGCCTGGTCCAGCGGATCGGACTTGGACGAGTGCTGGTTCAGCAGGTCGACGCGCAGTTGGTTGGGCCACCAGTCGCGGCTCTGGGTGCCGCTGGTCCCGTGAGCGACCGGGCATTTCCCGGCTCCCCCCTCAGTCTTCGCATTCATGATTCTCTCCAATTCACGTTACGCTGATTGCGCGTTTCTCGATCACAGGCGGGTCGGTGCCGGGGCAGGCGATCCGCTTTCATGGCCTGCCTGGCAGGCCTGCCAGCCGGGCGGCTGGAAACAGGGACATCGACGGGTGCCGGCGGCTGGACTGGGCCAGGTCGGCCACGAGCGGAACGCCACCGGTCTTGATCATGCGGGGCGGTCTCGGCATTGCCTGCTCCTCATCGTCGCAAGGAGCCTCTTAGCAAAAGGGTTTCATTATATTAATTCCGATTTTCTGATTGCGTCGATAAGCTAAGATTATGACGAACCTGACACTGAAACAGCTGCGTTATTTCGAGGCGCTGGCCCGCCAGCGCCACTTCGGACGCGCGGCGGAGAGTTGCGCCATCTCCCAGCCGGCCCTGTCGATGCAGATCAAGGCCTTTGAGGAGGAACTCGGCGCCGAACTCTTCGAAAGGGACCGGCGCCAGGTCCGGCTGACGAGTTTCGGCGAAGAGATCGCGCTGCGCACCAAGGACATCCTGCGCTCGGTCGACGAGCTGGAGGACTATGCGCGCAGCTCGCGCGGCGGGCTCGTCGCCAGGCTGCGCATCGGTGTGATTCCCACGGTCGCGCCCTATCTGCTGCCCGGCCTGATCGCCGACCTGACCGGCCTCCATGACGGGCTGGACCTCCATGTCCGCGAGACGCTGACGCCGAAACTCGTGCAGGAGCTGAATGAAGGCCGGCTCGACATGGCGGTCGTGGCGCTGCCGGTTTCCGAGCCTTCGCTGACCGAGGCCGCGCTCTTCACGGAAAGCTTCGTCCTCGTCCGGTCACGCGAGGACGAGGGGAAGCCAGCCCCCAATCGCGAGGATCTCCACGAAATGCGGTTGCTGTTGCTGGAGGAGGGGCATTGCTTTCGCGAGCAGGCCCTCTCGTTCTGCAACAAGAACCCGCGCACCATGCACCCGCGCGACCTGCTGGATGCAAGCTCGCTCTCGACCCTGGTGCAGATGGTCGATGCCGGCATGGGCGTGACCCTGATTCCGGAGATGGCAGTCGCGGTCGAGACACGCTCGGCCTCGGTCTGCGTGACGCGCTTCAAGGACCCCCAGCCATCGCGCACGATCGGCATGGTCTGGCGCAAGACGAGCCCGCTCGCCAAGCAGTTTGCACAGATTGCCGAGGCCGTGCGCCTCTCGGCCGCAGCCCGCCGGGCCTAGGCGCGAGCAACCTCAAGCCCGAAAGCGCGCCGCGCCGTCGCCGCAAGGCGTGACGCATGCMAAACTTGAATCGACTTCCCAAAACGTTTTGGATCGGGTTATCCTGAACGTGAGGCGCCGATCGTCCAACCATTGAGATGCCGATGAGCTCGTTGCGCGCGCTGGCGCAAACGCTGGGATTGTCGATCACCACCGTCTCGCGGGCGCTCGACGGCTATGACGATGTTGCGCTCGCCACGCGAGACCGCGTGCGGGCAGCGGCGGAGGCGGCCGGTTACCGGCCCAATTCCGCAGCCCGGCGGTTGCGTCGCGGGCTGACCGAGATCGTCACGATGGTGCTTCCGGCCGGGCCGGGCCATTTCAACGAGCCGCTCTATCTAGAGCTGCTGGGCTCGATCGGCGAACGGCTGGCGGAGCAGGGCTATGATCTGACCTTGATCGCCGCGCTGCCCGGCCCCGACGAGCTCAAGACCTATCGCCGCCTTGTCGACGGCCGCCGCACCGACGCCATCATCGTCGTCCGCACCCGCCGCGAGGATGCTCGCCTGCGCTACCTCACAGATGCCGGCTTTCCCTTCGTCGCGATGGGGCGTAGCGATTTTCCAGAGCCCTATGCCTTTGTCGACGGGGATGGCGAGGCCGCGTTCCACGATGCCGTGCTGCGCCTGGCCGCCCTCGGCCACCGCCGGATCGGCCATCTTGCGGCGCCCTCGGCCTTCACCTTCGCGCATCTGCGCCGGAGCGGCTTCGCGCTGGCCCTTCGCCAGGCTGGCATTTTCGGCGCGATCATCGAGGGCAGCGCCGACGAGGCCGGCGGCTATCGTGCGGCGGGGCTGCTTCTGGCGCAGCCGGCGCAGCCCACCGCGCTGCTCTGCGCGACCGACAGCATGGCGCTGGGCGCGATGCGCGCCATCCGCGAGCGCGGTCTCGTCGTCGGGCGCGACATCGCGATCATCGGCCATGACAACATTCCCGCCTCCGCCTTCTCGGACCCCGCGCTCGCGACGATGGAGCTGCCGATCGCCGCGACCGGCCGCCGCCTCGCGGAGATGGCGCTGGCGCGCATCGGCGGAGCCGATCCCCGCGACCTGACCGAGATCAATTCGGTCGAGTTCATTGCACGCGCCTCGCTGGGGGAGGCGCGTCGCTGATCCGATCACGGAAACGGCCAGGCGCTCGCAACCGGCCTTATCCCACGCAAACCAGAACAAGCGAGGCAGGGAGGACGATATGAAGACGCTCAACCATCTGGCATGCGCCGCCGTCGCGGCGGGGGCCATGCTTGTTGCACCCGTTGCGAAGGCGCAGGACCTCGTCTTCCTCTCGACGCAGCTGCGCCCGATCGACGAGGCGCAGAAGGTGCGCGAGGTCCTGCTCAAAGGCGCGCCGAAAACCACCTATGTGGTCGAGGAGCCGCCGCAATTTGCCGTGCGCATGAAAGCGGAACAGGCCGCAGGCAAGCGCACGATCAGCCTGATGGGTGCGCTGCATGGCGAATTGCAGCCGCTCGTGCCGGCAGACTCGCTCGACACGGTCGACGATATCGCGGCGAAACTCGGCGCGAGCGGCATTCCAGCCGGGCTGATGGAACTCGGCAAGCTCGGCACGCCCAATCAGCAATACATCCCCTGGATGCAGGCGACCTATGTCCTCGTCATCAAGAAGGCGGCGCTGCCCTTCCTGCCGGCTGGCGCCGATGTCAACGCGCTGACCTATGAGCAGCTCGCCGCCTGGGGCAAGGCGATCCAGGAGAAGACCGGCCAGCGCCGCATCGGCTTCCCGGCCGGGCCGAAGGGTCTGTTCGCCCGTTTCGTACAGGGCAATCTCGTGCCCTCCTATACCGGCTCGATGGTGACCGAGTTCCGCTCGGCCGCGGCCGAGAAGGGCTGGGCCGATTTCAAGGCGCTCTGGGCGACGRTGAACCCCAACGCCAACAACTATAATTTCATGCAGGAGCCGCTGATGGCCGGCGAGGTCTGGATCGCCTGGGACCATATCGCCCGCGTCAAGGACGCCCTGACTGCCGAGCCTGACCAGTATCTCGTCGTGGCGCCTCCGGCCGGCACCAAGGGCCGCGCCTATATGCCCGTCATTGCCGGGCTCGCCATCGCCAAGGATGCGCCGAACCGGGCCCAGGCCGCAGCCGTGATCGAGCATCTGCTCAAACCTGCGACACAGCTTGCCGCGGCGCAGGAGGTCGGCTTCTTCCCGGTCGTGGATGCGCCCCTGCCKCCCGACTTGCCGGCCGGCGTCAAGCTGCTCGCCGACGGCGTCGCCAAGACGCAAGGGGCGAAGGACGCGATCGTCGCCCTCCTGCCGATCGGCCTCGGCGACAAGGGCGGCGAGTTCAACAAGGTCTATTTCGACACGTTCCAGCGCATCGTGCTGCGCAACGAGCCGATCCGCGCGGTTCTCGACGCGCAGGCCGAGATCCTGCGCAGCCTGATGGTCCAGACCGCCGCGCCCTGCTGGGCTCCGGACAAGCCGAGCCAGGGCGCCTGCCCGGTCACCTGAGCTCAGGGTGAGCTGCGCTCCGGTCATCCCGGCCGAAGCGCAGCCACCCTGGAGCGCCTTGCAGAGGCCTTCGACCATGCTCCAGCCGCGCTGGCTGCCCTATCTGCTGATCGCGCCCTCGGTCGCCTTTCTTGCAGCCTTCTTCCTGGTACCGCTCGGCCAGACCATCCTGCTCTCCTTCGATGGCGGGCAGGGGTTTTCGCTCGCCAACTATGCCCGCATGGCGGGGGACCTCAATTTTCCGACCGCGCTGCGCAACACCTTCGCCCTCGTCGCGGTGGTGATCCCGCTGCAGGTGGCGCTCGCGCTCGTCATGGGGCTGATGCTGCAGAGGATGACGYGCGGGCGCGAGCTCGTACTCTGGATCTGGACGATCCCGCTCGGCGTCTCGGACCTTGCGGCCGGCCTCGTCTGGCTCGCGATCCTGCAGGATTCCGGCTATCTCAACACGCTGCTGTTCCAGATCGGCGTGATCAGCGGCCCGACCGCCTATCTCAACAGCGAGACGCCGGTCGCGCTGTTCTTCGCCGTCGTCCTGGCCGAGATCTGGCGCGCGACCGCGATCGTGCTGATCATTCTCGTCGCCGGCATCCAGCTCATCCCGAAGGAGTTCGGCGAGGCCGCCGACATCTTCGGCGCGAGCCCCTGGACCAAGTTCCGCAAGATCACCCTGCCGCTGCTGAAGCCCAGCCTGCAATCGGCGCTGATCCTGCGCACGGTCCTGGCCTTCGAGGTCTTTGCGGTGGTCTATGCGCTCGGCGGGCGCAATTTCCCGATCATCGTCGGCGAAGCCTATACCTGGCAGAACGAGAACCAGAATTACGGCGTCGCGGCCGCCTATGCCGTGCTCGTGATGGTGATCTCGCTCGCGGCGACGATCATCTATTTGAAGGCGCTGCGCGTCGATCCGGAGACGCAAGCATGAGCGCGCCCCGCAAATGGCTTTATGTCACGGGCGTGCTGGCGCTCTGCGCCTGGGTGCTGGTGCCGATCTACCTGATCGGGCTCGGCGCCATGGGCGGGCGGCTTGCCGTGTTCAAATGGCCGAAATCCTTCGCCCCCGGCGAGGCCGGCTTCGCGGCGCTCGCCACCTTCCTCAGGATCGAAGGCGTCTGGAACGCGGCCCTGAATTCGCTGATCGCCGCATCGCTGACCATGCTGTTCTCGATCCTGCTCGGCGCACCCGCGGGCTATGCCCTGGCGCGCTTCGCCTTCCGGGGACAGAGCGCCTTTCGCCTGCTGGTGCTGCTGACGCGCGCCTTTCCGCTGGCGATCCTTGCCCTGCCGCTGACCGTCATCTTCATCCGGGTCGGGCTCTACGACACGCCCTTCGGCGTCTCGCTGATCCACACGGCGCTGGCGCTGCCCTTCGCCGCGCTCGTGACTTCGTCGCTCTTCATGGGCATTCCCCGCGAATACGAGGAGGCGGCCTGGGTCTTCGGCTGTACGCGCTGGCAGGCCTTCCGCAAGGTGGTGCTGCCGCTGGCGCTGCCCGGCATCGCAGCTGCGGCGATCTTCGCCTTCGTCATCTCCTGGAACGAGGTTTTTGCCGCCTCGGTTCTGACCGTGCGCGAGCGCACGCTCACCGCCTATCTGCTGACGGTCCTCTCCGAGTCGCCGCTGCATTACCGCTTCGCCGGCGGCTTCATTCTCATCATTCCCTCGGTGCTCTTCATCTTCGCGGTCAGGAAATACCTGTTCGCGATGTGGGGCGTCTCGAGCAAATAGGGAGGAGACCGTTGGCCGGGATCCTGATCGATAAGGTCGCCAAGCAGTTCGGTAATGCGGTTGCCCTGCAGGAGATTTCGCTCACCGTCGAGGATGGCGAATTCGTCGCGCTGCTCGGCCCCTCCGGCTGCGGCAAGACCACGCTGCTGCGCATCATCGCCGGGCTGGAGGTGCAGAGCGCCGGCAAGGTCATGATCGGCGAACGCGACGTCTCCTCTCTGAAGCCGGCCCAGCGCGGCCTTGCCATGGTGTTCCAGAACTATGCCGTCTTCCCGCATATGACGGTGTTCGAGAATGTCGCCTTCGGTCTGCGCATGAAGGGCGCCGACCAGGCGCGTGTCGAGGCGAAGGTGCGCAAGGCGGCCGAGCTGCTGCATATCGAGCAGTATCTGGAGC